>NZ_JBHLZP010000311.1:0-9748 GCF_042429965.1 Actinoallomurus acaciae | reverse complement strand
CGCAACGCGCGGTACAGCCTGCCCGGCGCGTCGCCCGCCAGGGGGATGTCCGGCGCGCGGTGGCCGGCGAGGGGATGCGAGCCGCGCGGCGCCGGATAGGCGAGGTCGATCATGGAGATCGCGCCCGCCATGCGCCGCGCGATCGGGCGCAGGCCCGACACGATCCGCAGGGCGGTGTCGCGGAGCCGACGAAGGCCGCGCGGGCGCAGGAGGGCGACGCGCAGGATCGTGCCGCTCATGCGCAGGACACGCCGGCCGACCGGGTACCGCTCGTCGTGATAGGTGTCGAGCAGCCCCTCCGGCGCCCAGCCCTGGATCGTGGCGGCGAGTTTCCAGCCGAGGTTGACCGCGTCCTGCAGACCGGTGTTCATGCCCATGCCGCCGGCCGGTGAGTGCACGTGGGCGGCGTCGCCGGCGAGGAGGATCCGGCCGTCGCGATAGCGCGGCACCTGGCGCTCGTCGCTGTGGAACCGCGAGATCCAGCGCGGGTCGTGCATGCCGAGGTCGCTGCCGAGGACCGCGCGGGTGACCCTCTGGACCTCCTCGAAGTCGACCGGTGCGGTGTCGGAGAGCCGGCTGCGGCGGTTCCAGGCGATGATGCGGTGCCAGCCGTCGCCGAACGGCGCGATGAAGACGAACCCCGCGCCGGTGGCCCGTGCGGTCACCGTCTCCGGCGGGGATTCGAGGAGCCGGACGTCGCAGAGCATCACCGAGCGCACCACCGACCGGCCGGGGAAGGGCAGGCCGAGCTCGCGGCGTACGGTGCTGTGCACGCCGTCGGCGCCCACGGCGTAGAGGGCCCGCAGCGTGCGCGTCGCGCCGCCGGCCTCGCGCACCGTCACGTCGACGCCGTCGGCGTCCTGCCGCAGCGCCACCACGTCGGCGCCCGGCACGATCACCGCTCCGGCCGCACGCGCACGGTCGGCGAGCACCCGCTCGGTCTCGTACTGCGGTGTGATCAGCACGTAGGGGAAGCGTGTCGGCAGGTTGAAGAATCGCAGCCCGAACGGGCCGAGCCCGGACACCGGCACGCCGGTCGCGACGAGGTCGTCGGCGAGCCCCCGCGCGTCGAGGAGCTCAAGAGTGCGCGCGTGCACGCCGAAGGCACGCGTGAGGTTGGACTCGTGGTCGCGGCGTTCGAGGACGGCGCACGCGACACCGGCGGCGGCCAGCTCGCCGGCCAGCATCAGGCCGGTGGGCCCGCCGCCGACGATGAGCACGTCCGTGTCGGGCCGCATGCGCTCCCCCTGGGTCGTCCCGTTCACGACTGACGACCTTCCCCCGAAACGGGGCCTTCGCACCTCGGGGGTGTCGCTCCGGGTGGTTACTCGTCCGGCTCGTCGCGGTCGGACGCGCTCTTGCGCACCTCGGCCTCGCGCCGGACCTCGCGTTCGGCACGCTCGCGTGCCTCGGCGAAGTAGCGGCTCGGATCCTTGATCATCCGCTCCGACCGGTCGTCGGAGTCCTGCACCACGATGTCGCCCGCCATGGCCCCCACTCCCCTTCTTCCGTCAGTGTCCGGAACGCCGGACGAAAGGTCAACAGGTTCAACGTACGAGGCGCCGGATCCCCTCCTCGTTCGTCCCGTACGCGAGGGCGTCCGCGAGCAGGCCCGCCAGCAGCCGGACGAACGGGACGTCGGATCGGCTCACTCCCCCGACGTTCATGGCGTCCACGGTGAGGATCCCGTACGGCGTGTGGCCGGCCACGACCGGGACGGCGAGGAAGGATCGGTAGCCGTGGCCGGCCGAGCCGCGCCAGCCCGGCGGCGGGTCACGGTCGACGTCGGCCGAGTACGCGTGCTCGTTGTCGCGGATCATCGCGAAGACGGAGTCGCCCTCGGCCGTGCCCTCCGTGAAGACCGTCACGGGCGCGTCCGCGCGCCCGGCGTACTGGCTGGGCACGAGCCTCTTCGTGGCGCCGTCCTCGAGACGGAACAGGCAGGCGCGTACGCGGCGGCCCTTGATCAGATGCGCCGCCGAGTCGAGGACCATGGGGACGGTCGCCTCCCGCAGGTTCCCCCGCTCCTGGCGATTCGCGGCGGTGGCGATGCGTCCCAGCTGGCGCACGATCGGGTCGAGCGCGTCGTTGATCGTGACGCGCATTTCGACGGCGGCCTCGATCGCCTCCTGCTCGGCGGTCTTGCGCTGGCGCTCCTTGCGGATCTGCTCGTAGCCGGGAACCGCCGCGCCGACGACGCTCATCACCACGCCGAGCATGATCCACCAGGGCTTCCACGGGCCGTCGTCGCTCGCCTCGGCCCCGGAGATCGCCACCAGGGCGACACAGACGACACCGACGGTCGTGGTGATGTAAAGCCGTCCTCTGGGGGGAATGCGCACGCACGCACACTAAAGGATCACCGACGGACACCGTGCGACAACGGTTTATCCACGGCACGCCGTGACCATTTCGGTCAAACCGTTACCGGCGTCGACCGGTCGTTCACCGCCGCCTCCGCATCGGCGGCGGGCACGCCCGCGGCGATGAGGCACGTACGGGCGACGTCCCGGGCCGGGTCCGCGCTCCGCCACAGGCCGTCGTTGACCGCCTGCAGGAGCCCGAGGATGAGCGACTCGAGGGCGTGGGCGAGCACGCTCGGCGGTAGATGCGCGGCGAACGCGCCGCGCCGCGCGCCCTCCTCCAGCAGGCCGGCGACGTGCTCGCGCGCGGGCCGCAGGTGGACGCGGATGCCGCCGCCGCTCAGGTTGCGCTGGGCCAGGGAGATGAGCAGCCGGTAGCGGTCGCCGATCGCCCACGTCGCGGTCGTCGCCGCCACCAGGGCCCGGACCGGCGACGTGACGCCGGCGGTGGCCCGGCTCAGCGCGTCGGTGACCTCACGGGCGGCCTCGTCGGCGATGCCCTCGATCAGCGCCTCACGGCTCGGGAAGTGGCCGTAGACGGTGCGGCGCACGACGCCGGCGGCGCGGGCGATGTCGTCCATGCTCGCGTCCGGATCGCGGATCAGCTCGCGCGTGGCGACGGCCAGGATGTGCCGCCGGTTGGCCTCCGCGCGGCCGGTCCGCCTGGCCTCACTCATGTGATTCCCTTCACAAGGTTCATTCTTGCACACCAGTGTGCAAGATGACTAGCTTGCACAGTGGTGTGCAAATTGATCTCACTTCGGAGGGACGTCATGTCGTTGGCCTCGTTGGCCGTCCGCACGCCGGTCGAGCGGACGGACCGGCCGTACCCGCGCCGGTGGGCCGCACTGGCCGTGCTGTGCCTGAGCCTGCTGATCATCGTCATGGCCAACACGTCGCTGCTCGTCGCGGCGCCGGCGATGACGCGCGACCTCGGCCTCAGCAGCAGTGACCTGCAGTGGGTCATCGACGCCTACACCGTGCCGTACGCGGCGCTGATGCTGGTGATGGGCGCGATCGGCGACAAGTACAGCCGCCGCGGCGCGCTCCTCGCCGGCCTCGTCGTGTTCGGCGCCGGCTCGGTGACCGGCAGCCTGGTGCACGAGACCGCAGGGGTGATCGCGGCACGGGCGGTGATGGGCGTGGGCGCGGCAATGATCATGCCCGCGACGCTGTCACTGCTGAGCGCGACGTTCCCCCGGCGTGAGCGGGCACGGGCGATCACCATCTGGACCGCCACGTCGGGGCTGGCCATCGCGGCCGGACCGCTGCTGGCCGGATGGCTGCTGGAGAGCCGCTCCTGGGGGTTCACGTTCTTGATCAACGTTCCGGTGGCGGGCGTCGCCGTGGTCGCCGCGCTCGTCCTCGTACCGCCGTCCCACGCGGGAGGGCGGGAACGGCTCGACCTCGTGGGCGGCCTGCTGTCGGTGGTCTTCCTCGCCGCGCTCGTCTACATGATCATCGAAGGGCCCCGGTTCGGGTGGGGCGCCGGCGCGGTCACGGCCGCCGTGGTCGCCGGAGTCGGCCTGGCCGCCTTCATCCGGTGGGAGCTGCGGCACCCGCACCCGATCCTGGACGTCCGCCGGTTCCGCGACCGCACCTTCGGCGGGGCGAACCTCGCGGTCGCGCTGTTCTTCCTCGCGGCGTTCGGGTCGATCTACTACCTGACGCAGCACCTGCAGTTCGTGCTGGGCTACGGCCCGCTGCCCACGGGCGTACGGCTGCTGCCGCTGGCCGGCGCGGTGTTCGCGGGCGCCGCCGTCACGGGCGTGCTCACCCCACGGCTCGGCACGAAGGTCACGGTGGTGCTCGGCATGGCCCTCGGCACGGCCGGCATCCTGCTGCTCACCCGCGTCGGCGACGGCTCCGGGTACGGCGCGCTCCTGCCCTCGCTGCTGCTGCTCGGCGCGGCGATCGGGCTCAGCGTCTCCCCCTGCACCGACGCCATCATGGGCGCGTTCCCCGAGGAACGCCTCGGCGTGGGCGGCGCGGTGAACGACACGTCGCTCGAACTCGGCGGCTCGCTGGGCATCGCGCTCCTCGGCTCGGTCCTGGCCGACGCGTACCGGTCGGACATGACGACCGCGATCGGCGGGCGGCTGCCCACCACCGCGGCGAAGGCGGCCGGGGAGTCGATCGGCGGGGCACTGACCGTGGCGGAGAAGGTGGCCGCCACGGCGGGCCCGGGACGAGCGGCGCCACTGGTGCACGCGGCGGACCACGCCTTCGCCCACGCGGTCGCGCACACGAGCCTGGTGGGCGGCCTGATCCTCGGCGCCGGCACCGTGGTGGTCGCCCTGCTCCTGCCGAACACCCGCCGTACCGGCGCTTCCACGTCCCCCGCTGCGGAGGATCGCGAGCCGCCTCGGCCCTCCGGTACGCGACGCGGCTGATCCGCCACGGGGGTCGCGGCTGATCCGCCGCCGGGGTTGTCCACAGGGGATCCAGCGGGCTTCCCGTCCGGGGGTTCAGCGCTTGACAATGGAAGTGGGCTGGAGCCCTCCGGGCGGGCGGGGACCACCGGGCGGGGACCACCCGCCAGCGACCACCGGGTGGGGTTCTGGCTTCGCCGGTTCGGAGGTCGGGGCCGGGGGCGGGGGCGGTCGGTCCGTGGCCGGGGTCAGTCTTCTGCCTGCTGGGCGTGCTTCGGGAGAAGCCACACCAGGGCGAAGGTGATCAGGTAGAGCACGGCGGCGAGCCCGATCACGAGTTCGCCGGCCTTGTCGAACCCGGCGGTCGCGCCGTCGTCGAGGCGCGCGAAGAACACGGTGCCGAGGGCGGCGACGCCGATGGCGCCGGAGAACTGCTGGACGGCGTTGAGCATGCCCGAACCGGTGCCGACCTCCTCGGTGCTGGCGTCGCCGAGGATGAAGTCGAAGATCGGGACGAATACCAGACCGGTGCCGAACCCGATCAGCAGCAGTGACGGGGCCAGGGTCCAGGAGGTGAGGTCGTCGCCCCGGTGGGCGAGGGTCCACCACAGGGCGAGCAGGCCGATGACGGCGATGCCGAGGCCGAGGCCGAGGTGACGCGGCCGAGCCTCCGGGTGAGCACCGCGCCGGCGAGTCCCACGGCGACGGCGCTGCCGAGCGCCCATGGGATCAAGGTGAGGCCGGTGTGCAGCGGAGTCCAGTGCCAGCCGAGTTGCAGCAGCAGGTTGAACGCCAGCTGGAATCCGCTGAGCGAGGCGAAGAAGGCCCCCACGATGAGCAGGCCCACGACGAAGCTGCGTTTGCCGAACAGCGTCGGAGTGATCACCGGGTGCCCACTGCGCCGTTCGGAGACGACGAACAGCGCGAGGGCGATGATCGAGCCGGCCATCGACAGGTAGGTCCAGAGCGGCCAGCCGAGCTCCCGGCCCTGGACCAGCGGAATGATCAACAGTGCGGAGGCCAGGGTGAGCAGGCCGACGCCGCCGAGGTCGAGCCGGGCGGTCGCGTCCTCGCCGGACCTGTGCGGCAGGAAGCATCGGCCGAGGGTCCAGGCGAGGACGCCGATCGGCACGTTGATCAGGAAGATCGAGCGCCACTGGCCGCCGAACAGGTCGAGGCGCAGCAGCCAGCCGGCGAGGATCGGCCCGGCCACCGTCGCGAGTCCCATCACCGGACCGAACGGGATGAGCGCCGTGCGCAGTCGCTCCGGTGGGAAGACGACCTTCACCAGCGCGAACCCCTGCGGTATCAGGACCGAACCGGACAGACCCTGCAGGACGCGGGCGGTGATCAGGAAGCCGACGCCGGGGGCCAGCCCGCAGGCGAGTGAGGCCAGGGTGAACCCGGCCATGCCCAGCAGGAACAGCCGGCGGCGGCCGAACAGGTCGCCCAGCCGGCCCGACGTGATCAGGCCGAGGGCGAAGGCCGCGGTGTAGGCGCTGAGCACCCATTGCAGGGTCGTCTCACCGCCGCCGAGGTCGGCACGGATCGACGGGCCGGCGAGGTTGGCGATGGTCGAGTCGATCACGTCCATCACATCGGCGGTGAAGACGACCGCGAGTACGAGCCAGGCTCGCCGGAGGGGAAGCGAAGCGGCAGACGCCTTCAACGAACTTTGTTCTACTTTCACGAACTAAGTTTGTACGCTTGGAACTAAGTTCGTGTCAACGTAAGCTCAGGGGCATGTCAGTTGGCCCGAAACAACGCCGTGCCGCCCGGCACGCTCAGCCGGCTCCCCCTCCGGCGCGGCAGAAGCCCCGCAAGGCGCCGATCACCGTCGACCGGATCACCGACGCGGCGCTCGAGGTCGTCGCCGCCGAGGGCTATGACGCGTTGACGATGCGCAGCGTCGCCGGCGTACTCGGCACGGGACCCGCCTCGCTGTACGCGCACGTCGTCAACAAGGCCGACATCGACGAGCTGATCATCGGCCGGCTCTGCGCCCGGCTGGTGCTGCCCGAGCCCGATCCGGCGACATGGCGCGCGCAGATCCTCGACGTCTGCGCCCAGATCCGCGACCAGTATCTGCGATACCCCGGCATCTCCCGCGCCGCGCTGGCCATGGTCTCCACCAACCTCGACGTGCTGCGCGTCAACGAGGGAATGCTGGCCATCCTCATCGCCGGCGGCGTCGAACCGCAGACGGCGGCCTGGGCGATCGACGCTCTCTCGCTCTACGTCGCCGGCTACGCGCTGGAGTCCTCTCTGGCCGCGCAGCGGCAGAGCCGGCGCGACGACGAGTGGGTCGTCGGCCGCGACGAGTTGGTCCGCCGGTTCACCGCACTGCCCGCCGACCGGTTCCCCCAGACCAGACGCTACGCGGCCGAGTTGACCTCCGGCACAGGACACGAGCGGTTCGACTTCACCCTCGGCCTGATGGTCGACAACCTCACCCGGCGTCGGCCATCTCCCTAGGGCCTGTCTCAAAGCCCCGCTGTCCGGCTGCGCGGCGACTTTGAGACAGGCGTCTAGCCCGCGCGAGCCCGGCCCGCTCCGGCGCGGCTCACATCCGTGCCGGTATGCCGGAGTCGGGGCCAAGGTCCTCCGGGCCTCGGCGGCCCGCCGGGAGCGGGACGGCGCGGGTCGTGCGCATTCGTACGGCGAACCGGGGCGAAGGTCCTTTCTCCGACTTCCGTGCGGCCCTGCCCAGATCCGCCTTCACCACCGACCATGGTTGACATGCCGACATCACACGACCTCCCGAACCGGGCCGACCCCGGTGTCCGGGACGGCCGGTGTTCTCGGCCCGTCGCGATCGGCGTGTCGCCGCCCGCGCTCTCCTCCTCCGGCAGTCGTCGTTCGGAAAGGCGGGACATGGCGAAGATCGCGGTTATCGGGGAAAGCGGAAAAGTCCTTGAGTTCGGCCTCGCGGGGGCGATCGTCATTCCCGCTGAGGAGCCCGAGGCCGTGCTCGCCGCCTGGCGGTCGCTGGGCGAGGACGTCGCCGTCGTAGTGCTGACCTCGCGCGCGGCACGGACCCTGGCCGGCCGGACGGCGTCGTGGCCGCTCACGGCGGTGATGCCGCCGTGAGCAGGTCAGATTCACCGCCCCGCGGCCGCCGTCCCGGCGTGACGGGAAGACCGAAGAGACCAGGCCCAGCGGGGGAATGAGGTGAGCGGGCCATGAACGTGAGATCCGGGGAGTGTGAGCTCAGCGGCGACATAACAGCGGTGATCTTCGGGGTCGACGGCGTGGTCATCGACAGCGCGCGTACGTCGGCGGGGGCCTGGAAGACGGTGTTCGACCCCTTCCTGCGTACGTACGCGGCGTCGCACGAGACCGCCTTCGTACCGTTCGACGTCCGGACCGACTTTCTGCGTTACACGCACGGCAAACCGCGGCTGGCGGGCGCACGGGACTTCCTCGCCTCCCGTGACATCTGCCTGCCCTACGACGATCTGCGGGGACTGATGATCCGGCACGAGGAGTTCTTCCTCGGCGAGGTCCACCGGCACGGGGTGAGCCCGTTCGCCTCCACGGTCACGTTGATCCGGGAGGCACACCGGCGCGGCATCCGTACGGCGGCGGTGTGCACACAGCGGCACGGTACCGAGGTCCTGCGGAACGCCGGTGTCGTGGGCATGTTCGACATCGTCCTGGACGGCCTGCGGGCGCCCGGGACGCGGCTTCCGTTCTGCCCGGACACCGCCCTGTTCGTCCGGGCCGCGCTGCAACTGGGCACCGAGCCGCGGCACACCGCGGTCATCGAGGAGTCACCGGCGGCCCTGACCGCGGCCAAGCGCGGCGGGTTCGGCCTGGTCGTCGGCGTCGACCGCCTGGGCGGAGGACGGCTGCGCGAACACGGCGCGGACGTCGTCGTCACGGACCTGTCCGAGCTCCACATCGGCCGCCGGCGCCACGCCGCCTACGCCTGAGCGGGGCCGGACGAGGACGGTGCCGCGCGCTGCGACCGGCGATCACGCCCGCGCCCTGTCGCAGGCCACCAGCCAGCGCAGCCATTCACGGTCGCCCTGGACGGCCAGCCGGGCGAACTGGGTGCCGTCGCCGCGCGCCTGGCTGCCGTGCGCGCGCATCGCGTACTGCTGGGTGCTCCGGTGGACCCGCAGCTCGAAGTCGATCCGCAGGTCCGCGTCGCCGGTCACCGACAGCCCGGTCGCCTCCCGTACGGCCTTGGCCACGTCGTGCGGCAGTGTCCAGCCGAGCACGGGAACGGCGAGCTCGCGGCCCGCGTGGCAGGCCACGCAGGCGGCGATGCGGTCGCCGAGGCGTCCGTCGACCGTGAGAAGCAGGTCGACGTTCCACTCCCGCACCATCCGGATCACCCGTTCGGCGAGCCGGGCGACCGGCAGCCGCCGCAGCTCGGCCTCCGGATAGTCGGCGAGCATGCAGTGCGACGCGCGCAGCGCGCTCGCCGCGGCGTCGAACTCGAACGGCCGGACGGCGGTGAGCCGCTCCATGGAGTCGTTGTACGGTGACGCGTCCCCACGGCTGATCGCGAGCACGCTGACCTGGCTGCCGCCGCGGCGGAAGGCGTCGAGCACCGCGCCGAGGTAACAGGCCTCGTCACCCGGTCGTGCCACGACGGCCAGGACGCACTTGGCGTCCGGCAGCCGCCCGAGCGTCCCCGACGGCCACATTCCGGCATCCGCGGTCATCTCTGATGCGCCCCCTGTGTCTTGACGACGTGCTGAACGACGGGGTGTCTCAACGGCCGCCCGAGCCCGGCGCCCTGCGGGGACGGGGACCCGGGCGGTCTCGTGCTCCCCTTCTCGAGCATCGCCGTACGCCGCCGGCGATGTGACCGGCGAAGGTCCCCGCCCGGCGGGACCCCGGACCCGCACGGACCCGCCGAAGGTCAGTTCCGCGGCCGTACGACCGCCACCGGACACGGAGCCCGCTGCAACACGGCCGCGGCGACCGCGCCGAGCCGCAACCCGGCCACACCACCGAGCCCCCGCCCGCCCACCACCAGCAGCGCCGCGCCCGCCGCGG
>NZ_JBHLZP010000310.1:0-9817 GCF_042429965.1 Actinoallomurus acaciae | reverse complement strand
GGGTCGTGCGGGACGGGGTCGTGCGGGACGGGGTCGTGCGGGACGGGGTCGTGCGGGACGGGGTCGTGCGGGACGGTCCCCGCCCGCCCGGGGGGCTTCAGCCCACTTCCATTGTCAAGCGCCGCGATCCCCTGGCGAAAGACCAGAACGTCGGCTGTGGATAACAACCCGCGCGGGCAGGGGCTGTGGAGCACGTGCGGCTCTGTCCGCGCGGGCCGCTTACCGCCGCCTCACCCGCATGGGCCGCCGGAAGCCTCACCCCGGTGGGCCGCCGCCTCATCCGTGCGGGCCGCCGAGCGTCTCACCTGCGCAGGCCTCCGGGCGTCTCACCAGCGCGGGCCGCCGAGCGTCTCATCCGCACAGGCCTCCGGGCGCCTCATCCGCACAGGCCTCCGGGCGCCTCACCTGTGCAGGCTGCCGAGCGTCTCACCAGCGCGGGCCTCCGGGCGCCTCACCAGCACAGGTCGCCGGGCGGCTCGCCTTCACGTGCAGGGGCGGTGCGGTGTTCGGTGGGTTTCGAAGATGTGGGGTCTGGCCGGGACCGGCCGGATTGTGGGTAACTAGATCGCTGGCAGATTCGTTGGGTTGATCGATGAGACGTTTCGTACGCAGACATCTGGCGCTCCGGGGAGTTCCGGCCGTGGTCGTGGCCATCGCGGTGGCGGCGACCGGCACCGTCGCGAGCGGCGCGGCGTACGTCATGACCTCCGAGCCGAAAAACGAGCGGGTCACGCCCGGACGCGTGCCCGCCACGGCGGCGCGTCCTCCCACCACCGTCGTGCCCGCCTCCGAGCAGCCCTCCGCGCTCAAGCACGTCGTCCCGCCGGACTTCCTCGTCATCTCGGGGCAGCCCGTGAGCAAGCGGCAACTGGTCAAGGTGTCCAAGCTCGCACACGTCCGTGACGTCATCACCGTCGACGCCGGTGCCGTCCGGCTGCAGGGCGGGCAGGCCAACATGTTCGCCGTCGACCCCGTCCGCTTCCGCGCCTGGACACCGCTCGACACCGCCACCGACGACGCGCTGTGGACCGCGCTCGGCCGCGACCAGTTCGTCGTCTCCGACGACGTGCAGCAGCAACTCGGCCTCCGCTCCGGCATGCAGTACGCGATCCAGGGCCGCACCCAGCTCATGACGACGATGGGCGGGGCCGGCTCGCTCGGCCTGCCCGGCATCAACGTTCTCGTCGGACGTACGACCGGGCGCAGGATCGGCCTGGTCCCCGACATCGGGCTCCTCGTCAACGCGCCCGGCGCCGACCTCAACACTCTGCAGTCCGGGCTGCGCCGTACGGTCGGCGCGCAGAGCCAGATCATCAACCTGCACGAGAAGCAGTACCAGCCGAAGGCGAGCAAGACGGCGCCACACGGCCGCCCGGCGAGCTACCTGCAGCTGTACCAGCAGGCCGCGGGCACCTGCCCGGGCCTGTCGTGGACCGTCCTGGCGGCCATCGGCCAGATCGAGAGCGACCACGGGCGCAACGTCGGGCCCTCCAGCGCCGGAGCGCTCGGGCCCATGCAGTTCATGCCGGCCACCTGGCACACGTACGGAGTGGACGGCGACGGTGACGGCAAGGCCGACATCATGGACCCCTTCGACGCCGTACCAGCGGCCGCCAAGTACCTGTGCGTGAGCGGCGCCGGACGCGGCTCGCTGGCCAAGGCGATCTGGGCCTACAACCACTCGCAGGCGTACGTGAACGCGGTCCTGAACCTCGCCCACGCCTACGCGCGCCGTTTCTCGTGAGCCCCGGAGCGGGCGGGAGCACGCGGCTGGTTTGATGGAGACATGGCCTACGACGCGTTGCTCCTGCTGTCCTTCGGCGGTCCGGAGGCGCCGGACGAGGTGATGCCGTTCCTGGAGAACGTCACGCGTGGCCGTGGCGTGCCGCGCACGCGGCTGAAGGCCGTGGCCGAGCACTACCACCACTTCGACGGCGTCAGCCCGATCAACCAGCAGTGCCGCGATCTGAAGGCCGCGATCGAGGCCGACTTCGCCGATCACGGGCTCGACGTGCCCGTCTACTGGGGCAACCGTAACTGGCGGCCGTTCCTCGCCGACACCGTGCGCGAGATGAAGGCCGACGGCGTACGCCGGGCGGCCGCGTTCGTCACCTCCGCCTACAGCGGCTACTCCTGCTGCCGTCAGTACATCGAGGACATCGAGCGTGCCCGGGCCGAGGTCGAGGGCGCGCCCGAGATCGACAAGCTGCGCATCTACTTCAACCACCCGGGCTTCGTCGAGCCGGTGATCGAGAACGCCCGAGCCGCGTACGCGCGGCTCCCCGAGGACCTGCGCGACGAGGCGTCCCTGGTCTTCACCGCGCACAGCGTCCCGATCGCCCAGCCCGGCCGGGAGGCCTACGTCGAGGAGCTGAACGACGTGGCGGCCCTCGTCGCGGAGTCGGTCGCGGCCGGGCGGCCCTGGGCGCTGGTCTACCAGAGCCGCAGCGGGCCGCCCACCGTGCCCTGGCTCGAACCCGACGTCGGCGACCACCTGGAGAAGCTCCGCGCCGCCGGCGCACGCGCCGCGGTGATCGTGCCCGTCGGCTTCGTCTCCGACCACATGGAGGTCAAGTTCGACCTCGACGTCGAGGCGGCCGAGCTGGCGACGCGGATCGGGCTGCGGATCGAGCGGGCCGCCACCGCCGGCACCCACCCGCGGTTCGTCGCGATGGTCCGCGAGCTCCTCCTCGAACGCGACGGCGCCGAACGCCCGGCGCTGGGCACGCTGGGACCCCGTCCGGACACATGCGCCGAGACCTGCTGCCGCAGGCCGGCGTGAGCACGCGGACGGGCACGTACGACGGGCCATCAGGGAGAAACGTGCACGACCTGCTCGAACTCGCGATCACTACGGCCGGCGCCGCGGGCACCATGCTCATCGACAAGCGCCCGGCCGACCTCCGTGTCGCGCACACCAAGTCGAGTCCGACCGACGTGGTCACCGAGATGGACCAGGCGGCCGAGCGGCTCATCATCGACCGGATCCGCGCCTCGCGTCCGGCCGACGCCTTCCTCGGTGAGGAGAGCGGTGCCGCGGCGGGCGCCAGCGGTGTGCGCTGGATCATCGACCCGATCGACGGCACCGTCAACTACCTCTACGGCCTGCCCGACTGGGCGGTGAGCATCGCGGCCGAGGTCGACGGCGAGGTCGTGGCCGGGGTCGTCGCGGTACCGACGCGCGGCGAGCTCTACACCGCCGCCCGGGGCGAGGGCGCCTACCTCGTCCGCCGCGACGGCTCGACCGAGAAGCTCCAGTGCAACGCGGGCGTGCCGCTGGAGCGCGCCCTCATCGCGACCGGCTTCGGCTACTCCGCCCAGCGCCGTGCCCACCAGGCCGAGGTGCTGCTCGGCGTGCTGCCGCGCGTCCGCGACATCCGGCGCGCCGGCTCTGCGGCCGTCGACCTGTGCTCGGTGGCCGCCGGGCGCGTCGACGGCTACTTCGAGCGCGGACCGCACGAGTGGGACATCGCCGCCGGCGGGCTGATCGTACGGGAGGCCGGCGGCTCCATCGGCGGCCTGAACGGCCGGCCCGCGAGCGTGGAGATGACCATCTCGGCCGGACCGGGCCTGTACGAGGCGCTGCACGACCTGCTTGTTCCGCTGTCACCCGAGCGCGACTGAGGCGGGCCTGCGGAAGGGACTCCACCGCAGCGTGGCCGTACCGGATGAGAAGACGGCCCGGTCAAGGCGCAGGTGCGCTCGTTGGCGTTCCGTAGAGATCAGTGTGGGAGCGACCCCGCAGGGTCGCTCCCACACTGATCGGTCCTTCGACGGTGTCCCTCCGCAGCCGGGCCGCCGTCCGATGATCGTTGGCCGTGACTGTTCCGGCTGTCCTTTGCGGCGCCTCAGGCGCAGCGCGGAACGTCGATGCCGTGGCTCGCAGCGGTACGGCGCAGATCGTCGATCTCGGCGCGCTGGGCCTCGGCCAGGAGATCGTCGCCGGTGTCGTGAGCCGCTTGCAGCGACTCGTACGCGTCGTTCAGACGCTGGTGGATCGTCGTCGACAACTCGCCCACACGGTCTCCCTTCAAAAAAGAGGTGAAGTGCGGTCTACCCACGTCATGGTCGCCGCTAAACCTGCGAATACCCTGGACTTGCTTATCGGACACTTACGCCGGGTGTGACATAACAGATACCGCCGGTCCAGCGCGGGGCTGTCCAAGGGGGTGGATACAGGTGAGGGTTCTGGTCGTCGAGGACGAACGCGTGCTCGCGGACACCATCGCCACCGGGCTGAGGCGAGAGGCGATGGCCGTGGACGTCGCGTACGACGGCGCCGCCGCGCTGGAGCGGACCAGTGTCAACGACTACGACGTCGTCGTGCTCGACCGCGACCTGCCGCGGGTGCACGGCGACGAGGTGTGCCGGCGCCTCGTGGCCGACGGCACCAGCGCACGCGTGCTCATGCTCACCGCGGCCGGGGAGCTCGACGACAAGGTCGAGGGGCTCACCATCGGCGCCGACGACTACCTGGCGAAGCCGTTCGCGTTCGCCGAGCTGATCGCCCGGATCCGTGCCCTCGGCCGCCGCTCCGCGCCGCCGCTGCCGCCCGTGCTCGAACGCGCCGACGTGCGCCTCGATCCGGCGCGTCGCGCGGTCACCCGCGGCGGGCGGCCGATCGAGCTGACGCCCAAGGAGTTCGCCGTCCTGGAGGTGCTGATGCGCGGGCAGGGCACCGTGATCAGCGCCGAGCACCTGCTGGAGAAGGCCTGGGACGAGAACATCGATCCGTTCACCAATGTCGTACGGGTGACGATGATGACGCTCCGCAAGAAGCTCGGTGACCCGCAGGTCATCGAGACCGTGCCCGGCGCGGGGTACCGCCTTTGAGCCCCTCGCCGAACGCCGTGACCCGCCGGATGACGGTGCGTCTCCGGCTGACACTGCTGTACGGCGGCCTCTTCTTCGCCGCCGGGTTCCTCCTGCTGACCGTCGCGTACGTCCTGGTCACCAACATTCTTGAGGGACTGCCGATCGAGGTCCGCACCAACGACCCGTTCGGCAGCATCTCCCAGCAGGAGGCCCAGGCGATCCGGCAGGGCTTCATCGACAACGCCCAGCACCGGCTCATCACGCAGTCCGCGTTCGCGCTGATCGGCGTCGGGCTGATCGCGCTGGCACTCGGCTGGTTCGTGGCGGACCGGGCGCTCGCGCCGCTGCAGAAGGTCACCGCGACCGCGCGCAAGCTCTCGGAGAGCACCCTGCACGAGCGCATCGCCCTGCAGGGCCCCGAGGACGAGATCAAGGAACTGGCGGACACCTTCGACGCGATGCTGGAGCGCCTCAACGAGGCGTTCGACGCGCAACGCCGTTTCGTCGGCAACGCCTCGCACGAGCTGCGCACACCGCTGGCGATCAACCGCACCCTGCTCGAGGTGGCGCTCACCGACCCGGAGGCCTCCGATGATCTACGCAGCGTGGGCCGTACGCTGCTCGCCAACAACGCGCGGCACGAGCGGCTGATCGAGGGGCTGCTCCTCCTGGCCCGCAGCGAGCGCGAGCTGACCACGCGCACCGCCGTCGACCTGAGCGACGTCGCCACGATGGTGCTGAAGACGTCCGTGCGCGAGGACCGGCCGGACGTCGAGATCATCACCGAGCTCACCTCCGGGCCCACCCTGGGAGACCCGGTCCTGCTCGAGCATCTCGTCTCGAACCTGATCGACAACGCGGTCCGCTACAACGCCGACGACGGCACGGTCGTCGTCCGCACCGGGGTGCTCGACGGCTGGGCCACCTGCCAGGTGGAGAACACCGGCCCGGTCGTACCCGCGTACGAGGTGCAGAACCTCTTCGAGCCGTTCCGCCGCCTCAACACCGACCGGATCGAGTCCTCCAAGGGCGCCGGCCTGGGGCTGTCGATCGTCCGCTCGGTGGCCACCGCGCACGGCGGCACGGTCGTGGCGACGCCGCGCGAGGGCGGCGGCCTGATCATGACCGTACGCCTGCCGAAGGCCTGAGGTGCCCCGTGACCACGTGACGCTCCCCGAGTGGCGCCACGCGGTCACGGGAGTGCAGGTCAGCCGGTGTAGGCGGCGAAGATCTTGGAGAACTCGTACGGCTGCTGCGTGATGTTCGTGCACTGGTAGAGCGCGCCGTTGCAGGCGTTGCGGTCGCGGGTCTCCTCCCAGAACCCCAGCGTGCCGACGTGGTGCTGCGAGGCGAAGGTCACGAGCTGCCGCGCGTCGTTCTGGTCAAAGACGCTGCCGTCGTCGTTCTTGCCGAGCATCGGCGTGACGCCGACCATCGCCCAGATCTGCGCGTCGGACTTCCCGGTGAAGATCGCCTTGAGCTGGTCGTGCGTGGCCTGGGCGGCCTGCGTCGCCGCGTCGCCGTCGTCGGTGCCGCTGCGGTAGTAGTCCATCGCCATGACGTTCACGGCGTCGGGACCGGCTCCGGCGTTCTTGGCCGAGGTCACGATGTTGAGGCCGTCGCTGGTCAGCCCCTCGGGGAGCACCGGGAGGGTGAGAGAGATCTTCAGGTTCGGGTGGGTCTGCTTGAGCCGCGCCAGCGCCTGCGAGCGGCGGGAGATCGACGCGGGGTCGGCCGTGGCGGCGCCCTCGATGTCGAAGTCGGCGTACTTCGCGCTGTACGCGTCCACGACCGCGGCGTACTCGGTGTAGAGCGAGTCGACGCTGGAGCAGGCCTGGGCGAGCTCGATCCCGGACGCGCCGCCGAACGAGATCCGTACATCGCCGCCGGCGGAGCGGAGCGCGGCGATCTCGTCCTTCTGCCAGGCCGTACGCGGATCGTAGGCGTTGAACCAGCTGGCCTTGCAGCCCGCGCCGGTCACGAACCCGAGGGTGAACCCCTTGATCCCGGACGCCTGGGACATCTGGCTGAGGGAGGGCGTGGGCCAGGAGCCCATGTCGACGTAGGGGGAGACGTACGGCCAGTTGGCCGTGGCGGCGGATGCGGAGGACGGGCCGAGGGCGAGGACGGCCGGAACGACGGCGAGACCGGCCAGCAGCCCGGCGACGGGCTTGGCGGCCTGAACCGTCCGGGGCGAACCGGGCTTGGGGAGACGGTCGCTGATTCGGGTGATGGCGGACGAGATGGCGGCGAGCTTGGCGAACAGGCGTCTCACGTCGCACTCCTGGCGGGGAGAGGGTATGGACGGCCCCCGTAAAGCTATTAGTAAGCTTTCCTATTGATTCCTATCGCGCCTTGACCGCGCGAGTCAAGCCGAACCGCGCGAACCGCTTCCGGGACCGGGATCGGGCTCGGGGCCGGAGTCGGAGTCGGGGTCGGGCTTGGGACCGGAGTCGGGGCCGGAGTCGGGATCGGGGTCGGGACCAGAGTCGGGATCGGGACCGGAGCGCGGCGCCCTCCCGACGACGCCGGGGCGAGGGGGTTATCCACAGCCGCTGTGACACCTT
This sequence comes from Actinoallomurus acaciae, assembly GCF_042429965.1. NCBI lineage: Bacteria > Bacillati > Actinomycetota > Actinomycetes > Streptosporangiales > Thermomonosporaceae > Actinoallomurus > Actinoallomurus acaciae. Next base: position 2,435 of record NZ_JBHLZP010000310.1, on the reverse strand, counting down.
CCTGCGCGCGATGTCAGCGCTGGACAATGGAAGTGGGGTGAGCCCCCCGGGCGGGAGGGGTGTGTCCAGGGCGGGAGGGGTGTGTCCAGGGCGGGAGGGGTGTGTCTAAGGCGGGAGGGGTGCGCTCGGGGGAGCGGTCCGGAGACACATCCGTCGGGCGGGACGTGGTCACCGGTGCGCATCTGCTCGCGGTCGCGGTCGTGACCTGCGACGTACCGGCGGCTGCGGCGGCTCTCGGTGTCCCTCACGCCGCTGTACGTCGAGGACGGCCTGCGCCGCCGGGACCGGCCCGCGCGGTATGGGCGTCTCGGCCCGGCCGAAGTCGGCGATCGGCGATCGGCGATCGGCGATCGGCGGTCCAGGTGGGCCGAGGTGCGTGACGGCATCCGGCCGTCAGCACCCCGGGTGGCCGACATCGGGCGACCGGCGCTTGGGCGCCGGCACCAGGCGGCAGGGCCTCGCGGTTCGGTCGCCGGGCCGTGGATATCCGCCCGGTCGGGTCGCCGGGACGGCGGCAGGGCTACATGCGGGTCGTCGTCGGGTGGTCATTTGGGCGCTGTGGTTCGGTCGCCGGGCCTTGGGCGCTGGCACCCAGGCGGCTGGGTCTCGCGGTTCGGTCGCGGGGCTGTGGGCATCCGCCCGGCCGGGTCGCCTGGACGGCGGCGGGGCTACTTGCGGGCCGTCGTCGGCTGGGCGCTGTGGTTGCTGGCCGTCTCCTGCGCGGCCGTCCTCATCACCGCCCTGCTCGATCGCCGAGCTATGGGCATCTGCCCGGTCGGGGCGTCTGGACGGCGGCGGGGCTACTTGCGGGCCGTCGTGGTCAGGTCCGGGTAGCCGATGGAGTCCATGCTCATGCCCACGAAGGCCTTTGTGTTCGCCACCCGGTACTGCGTGTGGGAGTACAGCGGGATCAGCGCCATGTCATCGAGTGCGATCTTCTCCGCGGCCTGGAGTTGCTTCGTCCGCTGTGTGGCGTCGGCCGTGGAACGGGCGGTCTTCATCGCGTTGTCGAAGGCCGTGCTGCTGTAGCGCGCGTAATTGCTGCCGCCCACCGACCCGTCGTCGCGGCGTTGGATCGAGTCGCTCGACAGCAGGGAGCCCAGGAAGTTCTCCGCCGACGGGTAGTCGGCGACCCACGAGAACGGGTACAGGTCCTCGGCCTTGGCGCTCGCCTCGTCCTGGTAGAACTTCGTGATCGCCAGTTTCCGCAGCTTGACCTTCCAGCCCAGCTCCGACTCCAGCTGTTGCTGCACCACCCCGGCGAGCTGGGTGTAGGAGCTGCTGTCGCCCAGCGTCAGCGTCACCGACGAGCCGGGGCCGAGGCCCGCCTGCTGCGCCAGCGTCCTCGCCTTCGCCGGGTCGTGGACGCACGCCGTGCAGCCGTTGGTCAGCGCGCCCGGGATCGCCGGTGGCACCATGGAGTTCGCGACCGGATATATCCCCTGGTAGGCGCTGGCGACGAGAGCCTGACGGTCCAGCGCGTACGACACCGCCTGGCGTGCCTCCTTGGACTTCATCGTGCCCTTGTCGCCGATCGGCAACAGGAACGTCATGCCGCCGATCGCGCCCTTGACCAGTTCGCCGTCGGAAGAGTGGCGGGCGACGGCGGCCGGAATGGACGTCGACTGCAGCTCCGCCCAGTCGTACTGGCCGGCGTCGAAGCCGCTCAGCGCCGCGCTCAGGTCGGAGACGAAGGTGGCGTCGACCTGGTCGAGTCTGGGCTTGGTGAATGCGTACGAGTCGTTCCGCACCAGCGTGAGGCGCGCGTTCGGCGTGTAGGCGCCGATCTTGAAGGGGCCGTTCCCGATCGGCGTCCGGTTGTAGCCGTCGTTGGACGCGTCGCCGGCCGCCGACGGCATCGGGACGAAGACCGGGGCCGCGACCCGCCTCTCGAAGTCGCAGTCCGGCTGGGTCAGCGTCACCTGGAGGGCGTACCCGCTCGCCGAGACGCCCGACATCGTCTGCGCCTTGCCCGACACCACGTCGTCGTAGCCCTGGATGTCGTCCATCAGGTAGCCCTCGCCGCCGGTCTTGTTGAGGGCGGTGCGGTTCCAGCTCCGCGCGAACGCGGCGGCGTCGACGGGCTCGCCGTTGCTGAACGTCGTGCCGGAGCGGATGGTGAACCCCCACTGCTTGCACGTCGGATCGGCGGTGACCTGGGTCGCGAGCGCGCGTTCGACCGAGCCGTCCGGCCTGATCCGGCTCAGTCCGGTGTAGAGGTTCTCCACGACGAAGAAGTCGGCCGTGGTGATGGCGTTGGACGGGTCGATGTACTCCGGCGGCGACAGCGCCATCCGGAACGTTCCGCCCGCCTTCCCGGCCGCCGTCGGGTTGGGGTTCGGCGGGTGACCGCCGCCGCCGGCGAGCTTGACCACCGCGAACGTGCCGGCGACGGCGAGCAGGACGAACGCGGCGGCCGCGCCGGCCAGCACGCC
>NZ_JBHLZP010000309.1:0-9839 GCF_042429965.1 Actinoallomurus acaciae | reverse complement strand
GTGCGCTGGGGCGGCACCTCGCCGGGCAGGCGGGCGGCGACGTGCTGCTGGCCCACGTCGCCGCCGTGGCCTGCGCCACGATCCTGGCCGTGGTCGCGGGCCTGATGATGGCCGCCTCGACCGCGCTGGCGCGCGACCTGTTCGGGCACGTGCTGATGCTCGGCCGGCCACGGGAGCGCCAGGAGATCGCCGTCGCGCGGGTCGCGGCCGTGCTCGTCGCCGCGATCGCCATCTCGCTGGCGATCTTCGCACGCAACCTCAACGTGGCGTTCCTGGTCGGCCTCGCGTTCGCCGTGGCCGCCTCGGCCAACCTGCCCGCCATCACGTTGGGCCTGTTCTGGCGGCGTTTCAACGGCACCGGCGCGGTGGCCGGGATCTACGGCGGGCTGTCGACGGCCGTGCTGCTGGTGATCTTCTCGCCCGTCGTCTCCGGCGGGATCGACCCGATCACCGGCAAGAACCGGTCCCTGCTGCCGCCCGGCGTCGACTTCTCGTGGTTCCCGCTGGAGAACCCGGCGCTGGTCTCGATCCCGGCCGGCTTCCTGTGCGCGGTCGCCGGCACGTACCTGAGCCGGGACGAGCCCGATCCGGCCCGCTTCGCAGCGCTCTCCGCCCGCGCCGTCACGGGAGTCGGCGCCGCATAGACAACCTTTCGGTTGTGCAAACAGCTGGTTGTGGGTACGGTCGGCGCATGGCAGTCGTGGAAGACGATCTGAGCCTGGTGTTCTCGGCCCTGGCCGATCCCACCCGGCGCGCGATCCTGGAGCGCCTCGCGCACGGCGACGCGACGGTGAACCAGCTCGCCGAACCATTCGCGATGACGCAGCAGGCGGTCTCCAAGCACCTGAAGGTGCTCCAACGCGCCCGGCTCATCTCGCGGACCCGCACCGGGCAGTCCCGGCCCTGCGTCCTGGATCCGGTGCGTCTCGACGCGGCCGTCGGCTGGATCGAGCGCCATCGGCAGATCTGGGCCGACCGCCACGACCGCCTCGACGCGCACCTGGCGGCGCTGCGCGCCGCACGGGACCAGGACGAGGGCGAGGAGACGACACGATGACCGAGACGGGCGAACTCACCTACCGGCGCGTGCACCGGGCGCCCCCGGAGCTGTTGTTCGACTGCATGACCACGCCGGAGCACCTGGCCCGCTTCTGGGGCCCGGCCGGCACGACCACCCCGGCCGAGAACATCGTCATCGACCTGCGGCCGGGCGGCGTCTTCGAGACCACCATGGTGAGCGACGCCGACGGCGGAACGTACACCATGCGGGCCGTGTACACGGAGGTCGACCGGCCGCACCGGCTCGGGTGGATCGAGCCGGGCGTCGAGGGCGGCATGCGCACCACGATCACCTTCACCGACCTCGGCGACGGGCGCACCGAGGTCGTCACCCACCAGACGAACGTCCCGGAGGCGTACCGCAGCGCCGAGGCACGGGCCGGCTTCGCCACCAGCCTCGACCGCTTCGACGCCTACCTCGCCGGTCTCGACATCTGAGGAGCAGACCATGCCGAAAGTGACGTCCGCCGACGGCACCGCCATCGCGTACGAGCGTGACGGCGACGGACCGCCGCTCATCCTCGTGGACGGGGCCATGTGCCACCGGGGCGGGGGACCGATGCGGCCGCTCGCCGCCCGGCTGCGGCACGCCTTCACCGTCCACCTGTACGACCGTCGCGGTCGCGGCGAGAGCACGGACACTCCGCCGTACGCGGTGGCGCGGGAGGTCGAGGACCTGCGCGCGCTGATCGCGGAGGCCGGCGGTGCGGCCCATGTCCACGCGATCTCCTCCGGCGCGGCCCTCGCGCTCGCGACGGCGGCGTCCGGACCGGGTGTCGTCCGGCTGGCGCTGTACGAGCCGCCGTTCACCGGCGAGGACGGCGACGGCAGGCGGTCCCGCGAGTACACCGAGCGGCTCACCGAGCTGCTCGCCGCGGGCCGGAGGGGTGACGCGGTGGCCCTGTTCATGACGCACGTGGGCATCCCGCCGCAGGCGGTGGCGGGCATGCGCGGCGGGCCGGGCTGGCCCGCGATGGAGTCGATCGCCCCGACGCTCGCCTACGACGACGCGCTGCTCGGCGACGGCCGGGTGCCCCGCGACCTGGCCTCGAAGGTCACCGCGCCGACCCTGGTCCTGTCCGGCGGCGCGAGCCCGGACGGCATGCGAAAGGCGGCACGGGACACCGCGGACGCGCTTCCGCACGCCGAGCACCGGACACTGGACGGCCAGACCCACGATGTGTCCCCGGACGCCCTCGCCCCGGTGCTGACCGCCTTCTTCGGCGCCTGAATCCCGCCACCCGGCCGCGAACACCGTCGGCGCCGGGAAGCCGCGTTCGCCGACGTGCCTCATGACCGCGGCCTCGTCATGTTCGCCGCGGCGTCCGGTCTGAGCCGGGGCACGCGAACTCGCCTCGCGGCCGGGCCGTTCGGGCTCCTAAGCTGTAACCCTGAACGCCCGCCCGGAGGTACCCATGATCGAGCGCCTGTACGGCCCCGCCAGGGGATGGGTCATGGCGAGCTGGGCCTGTAGCGCCGTCTTCTTCGTCCTCCTGGCGTACGACGTGTTCGCCGGGCGGTTGCTGGCCCCGCCCCGGTGGCTCGTCGCCGCCATGGCGGCGACCCTGATCGTCGGTGCCGTCACGCAGTACCTGGCCCTCCGCCGCGAGCGCCGGGGCCGTTCGCGTACGTCGTTGCGGTGACCTCTCAGGAGAGCAGGCCCCGTTTGTACGCCTCGCCGACGGCGGAGGCGCGGTCGCGGACGCCGAGCTTGTCGTAGATGTGCAGCAGGTGCGTCTTGATGGTCGCCTCGCTGACGAACAGGCGCTTGGCGGCCTCGCGGTTCGTGGTGCCGTCGGCGATGAGGGCGAGCACCTCGCGCTCGCGCTTGCTCAGCGTGCCGTCGGACGGCCGCCGGACCCGGCCCATGAGGCGGCCGGCGACCGCCGGAGACAGCACCGACTCGCCGCGGGCAGCCGAGCGCACCGCGCGCAGAAGCTCCTCGCGCGGCGCGTCCTTGAGCAGGTAGCCCGTTGCCCCGGCCTCGATGGCGGGCAGGACGTCGCTGTCGGTGTCGAACGTGGTCAGCACGAGCACGCGTACGTCGGGGAACGCCTCACGCAGCCGGTCGATCGCCTCCACGCCGCCCATGCCGGGCATGCGCAGGTCCATCAGCACGACGTCGGCATCGCCGGCCTTGCGCACCGCCTCGGCGCCGTCGGCGGCCTCGGCCACCACCTCCAGGTCGGGCTCGGCGGCGAAGACGCCGCGCAGGCCATCGCGGACGATCGGGTGGTCGTCGACGATGAGTAGACGGATCATGCTCCTCCTCCGGCGGGCAGGGCGGGGACGGTCGCGTTCACGGCGGTCCCCTCCCCGGGGCTGCTCTCGACGGCCAGGTTCCCCGCGACGCGCAGCAGCCGCTGCCGCATCGACGACAGGCCGAACCCGTCGCCCGCGCCGCCGGGCTCGAAGCCGACGCCGTCGTCGCGTACGTCGAGCAGCACCACGTCGTCCATGTACGACAGCGTGAGCCCGACCCGGGTGGCCTTGGCGTGCTTGGCGACGTTGGTCAGGGCCTCCTGCGCGACGCGGAACAGCGCGACCTCCACGTCCGCGAGCATCGCCCGCGGCTCGCCGGTGGTCTCGACGCCCACCGCGATGCCGGTGGTCTGCGACCAGCGTTCGCTCATGCCGGTGATCGCCTCGGGCAGATGCGCCTGTTCGAGGCGTTCGGGGCGCAGTGCGCGTACGGACCGGCGGGCCTCGGAGAGGTTCTCCCGCGCCAGGGCCTGGGCCTGGTCGGTGAAACGCCGCCACTGGCCCGGGTTCTGCCGCGCGGCCTCGAGCTGGGCGATGATCCCGGTGAATCCCTGCGCGAGCGTGTCGTGGATCTCGCGCGCCATCCGGGCGCGCTCGTCCAGGACGCCGGCCTCCCGCGCCTGGGTCAGCAGCTGGGCGTGCAGCCCGGCGTTCTCGGCGAGGGCGGCCTCGAGCTGGGCGTTGGCCTCGGCAAGGTCGCCGAGCATCTCGCGCTGCCGGTCGTGCTGCCGGCCGAGCATCGTGTTGAAGAACAGGAGCCCGCCGCCGAGACCGACGCCCGCCGCCGTGAAGATGAGGAAGAGGGCGACCGTGGACCCGCCGATGTTCTGGAACCCGCCGACGTAGGTGCTGGAGACGATCGCCGCCGTGGCGACCACACCGGCCCACCGCCAGCGGGGCGGCAGGGCCGGCACCTGGAGATAGCCGCTCCAGGCGAAGAATCCGTAGAGCGGGCTCAGGTAGACGAGCGAGACGGACAGGAGCGTGAACACCGCGAAGTGCACGACCCGCGCCGGCGGCCGCTGGGACCACGCGGGACCGGGGCCGTTCATCAGGAGCAGCCAGAGCTCGGCGACCAGCGTGACGCCGAGCGTGGTGAGCAGGCGCGGGAACGGGTCGGACCGGGACAGGAGCAGCAGCATGACCGAGACCGCGAGCGCGCCGTGCGGAACGACGCGAAGCATCAGCGCCTCGCGTCGTTCCCATCCGCCGAGCGGCAGCGGCACGGTCACTCCCACCGGAAGAGCTTGGTCGCGGCCGCCCCGGCGACGACGGCGTACGCGGCCATTATGGCCAACTGCGCGATATGCGGCTCCGTCCCCATCCAGGCGTCCCGCATCGTCTTGAGGGTCGCGCCGAGCGGTGAGTAGTCGCCGATGTCGCGCAGAACCGCCGGCATCGTCTCGCGGGGGATGTAGACGCCGCCGAGGAACAGGTTCGGGAAGAAGAGGATCATGCCGATGCCCTGGCCGGCCTTGCCGCTGGGCGCCACGGCCGCGACCAGCAGCCCGATCGCGAACAGCGCGGCGATCCCGAGCAGCAGCGCGCCGAGGAAGGCGGGGAGGTCCTTGGGCACCGGCGTGCCGAACAGCACGTCGCCGAGGACGATCAGGACCGCCACGGTGAACAGCGCCGCCGCGGCGTACAGGACGATCTGGGCGGCGAGCAGGTACACGGGCCGTACGGGCGTGGTGGCCAGGCGGCGCAGCACGCCCTTCTCGCGGTAGCCGGCCAGGGCGGCGGGCAGCACGGTCAGTCCGAGAATGGCGAGGCAGACGCCCGTGCCGATCGCGGCGATGTACGCGGCGCCGGTCTGGCCGCCGAGGTCGGCGTCCGGGTGCCCGCTGCCGGGCTGGAAGCCGAAGCCGAGCAGCAGCCCGATCGGCAGCACCAGCACGAACAGCGGCACGACGAGCTCGCGCAGGGTGAGCTTGAGCTCCATGAGGGTGATCCGGGCGAACACGTCAGGCCTCCTGGGTGATGCCGCGGCCGGTGAGGGCGACGAAGGCGTCGTCGAGGCTGGTCTGCTCGACGCGGAGATCGGCGGCGATGATGTCGTTGCGGGCGAGCATGGAGGTGACCGCCTGGAGAAGGGCGCCCGTACCGGTCACCGTGAGCTGGTCGCCGGACCGGACCACGGTGTGCACCTCGGGCAGGTCCCTGAGCAGCCGGTCGTCCAGCGCCGGCGAGGGCCGGAACCGGATGCGCTGCTCGGGGTCGACGCGGGACACGAGCCCGGCGGGCGTGTCGATCGCCACGACCCGGCCCGAGTCGATCACCGCGATGCGGTCGCAGAGCCGCTCGGCCTCTTCCATGAAGTGCGTGACCAGCAGGATCGTGACGCCCCGGTCCCGTACCTGCTCGATGAGCTGCCAGGTGTCGCGGCGCGCCTGGGGGTCGAGCCCGGTGGTCAGCTCGTCCAGCACCGCGATCTCGGGGCTGCCCGCCAGCGCGAGCGCGATCGACACGCGCTGCTTCTGGCCGCCCGACAGCCTGCCGAACCGGGTGCCGCGCTTGCCGGCGAGGCCGAGCTCCTCGATGAGGCGGTCCCCGTCGGCGGGCCTGCGGTAGAAGGAGCCGTACAGCGCGACGGCCTCGGCGACCTTCATCTTCTCCGGCAGCTCGCTCCGCTGTAGCTGCACGCCGACCCGCTGGGTGAGCTCGGCGCGGTCCCGCCGCGGGTCCAGCCCGAGCACCGAGACGCGGCCCCGGTCGGGGGCGCGCAGCCCCTCCACGCACTCGACGGTGGTGGTCTTGCCGGCACCGTTGGGGCCGAGGATCCCGAAGATCTCGCCCTTCTCGACGCTGAACGAGACGTCGTCCACGGCGACGGTGTCGCCGTAGCGTTTGTGCAGGTTGGTAACTTCGATGACCGGCATGACCGTGCTCCTCGGCTCTTCTGGATACGGTCATGAGCATCGCCCGCGGGACCACGACGGCGGATCGACCGCCCGGGTACGCCGCGGGTGGATCGGCGGATCAACCGATCGGTGGGCCCGGCCGCCGCGCGGCCGGCCCCGGTTCAGCCGGCCGGGTGGCGTGCCCTGGTCAGGCCCACGAGCAGGAGGATGCCGACGGCCGCCGAGGCGGCGATGACGATCGCCATCGGGGTGGCCGAGTGGGAGCCGGCCAGCCCGACCAGCGGTGCGGCGACGGCGCCGACGACGTACTGCAGCAGGCCGAACAGGGCCGAGGCGCTGCCCGCGATGTTCGCCGGGCGGCCCGTCAGGGCGAGTGCGGTGGAGTTGGGCAGGGTGAGCCCGATCGCGGAGACCACGAGGAACAGTGCCGGTAGCACCCCAGGCAGGCCCAGCCCGCCCAGCACGGCGAGGAGCAGCAGGGCGCCCCCGGCCAGCGAGATCAGCAGCCCCGCGCGCAGCAGTGTGATCGGCCGCACCCGGCCGACCAGCAGGCCGCTGGCCTGCCCGAACGCCACGATGCCCAGGGAGTTCACGGCGAAGATCAGGCTGTAGTTCTGGGGCGACAGGCCATAGATGTTCTGCACGACGTACGGTGATCCGGAGATGTAGGCGAACATCGCCGCGAAGGCGAAACCGCCCGCCAGGGCGTATCCCATGAAGATCCGGTCGACGGACAGTTCCCGGAAGGTCCGTACGGCCGCCCGCAGCCCGCCCGTGTGCCGCTCCGCGGGCGGCAGCGTCTCGCGCAGCCCGAGCATCGAGACCGTCATCAGTGCGCCGAGGAGGGCCAGCACCCCGAACACGCCCCGCCAGGAGGTGAAGCGCAGCACCTGCGCGCCGATCACCGGCGCGGCCACCGGAGCGATGCCGTTGACCAGCATCAGCAGCGAGAAGAACCGGGCCGCGGCCGGTCCGTCGTGCAGGTCGCGGACCACCGCCCGGGAGATCACGATGCAGGCCGCGCCGGCCACGCCCTGGATCAGCCGCAGCGCGACCAGCAGTTCCACGTTGGGCGCGACGACGCACGCGAGAGAGGCGACGGTGTAGATCGCGATGCCGGCGAACATCGGCCGACGGCGGCCCCACATGTCGCTGATCGGGCCGGCGATCACCTGCCCCGCGGCCAGCCCGATCATGCACGCGGTGAGCGTGAGCTGGACGAGGGAGGGGCCGGCCGCCAGGTCACGGGTGAGCTTCGGCAGGGCCGGCAGGTACATGTCGATCGACAGCGGGCCGATGGCGCTCAGCGCACCCAGAATGAGGAATACCCGGATCCGCTCCGCCCTGCCCGCCGCGCGCCCGGTGCGCTCGGCGATGGCCGTCACCCGATCTCCTTCCGGTCGGAGGACCTCAGGGCCTAAACGAACCCGGCTGACCTGGGCATTCCCGGAAAAAGCGGCGATCAGTGCGGCGGCCGGAGGCCGTCCAGAAGGTAGGAGATCAGCCTGTCGGCGGTCTCGGGGGCGGACTGGGTCGCCACGGAGAGCCCATGGGTGAGACGGAGCAGGTCCTCGACGGTCACCTCGGGGCGTACGGTGCCGGCCCGCTGGGCCTCGGCGAGCACCGTGCCGGCCGCGCCCCGGATCTCGTCGTGGCAGCGGACGAACAGGTCCGAGCGTACGTCGATGACCTCTTTCAGCGTCTGCATCAGGCCGCGCCTGCTCGTGGCGTACTCGGCGAACGCGCGCATCCAGGCGGCCAGCGCGTTCCCGCTCCGCTCGGTCTCGAGCAGCTCGTACGCCGTGGCGCACAGGTCGTCGACCTGGTCCTGGTACACGGCGGCCTGGAGTGCCAGCCGGGTCGGAAAGTGACGGTAGAGCGTGCCGATGCCCACTTCCGCGCGCCGGGCGATGTCCTCCAGCGGGGCGTCCGCGCCGTGTTCGAGGAAGGCGACCTTGGCCTCGTCGAGCAGCCGCTTGTAGTTGCGGCGCGCGTCGGCGCGCATCGGGCGCTGATCGGCGGTCGTCATCGCTCCTCCGGACACGGTTGCATACCGGAGGATACCTCCGTATCGTAGCGGAGGCACCCTCCGGTTAGGCCCGGGCGGCCCCGACAGCCACTTCGGGGGACGCCCGGTGCACTTCCTGCAGAAGGAGTCTATGACTCATGTCCCAGCAGACCGTCTCTTCGCGGGGGACGCCGCTCACCGGCGGACCCCCGCGGCATGCGCGTCACCCCGGGATCTCGCTGGCCGTGATCGTCGCGTGCCAGCTCATGGTCGTACTCGACGCGACCGTCGTCTTCGTCGCCCTCCCCAAGATCCAAAGCAGCCTGCACTTCTCCGCGACCGGCCTGTCGTGGGTCAGCAACGCCTACTCGCTCACGTTCGGCGGCCTGCTGCTGCTCGGCGGGCGCGCCGGTGACATCCTCGGCCGCCGCCGGGTCTTCGTCACCGGCATCGCGGTGTTCACCCTGGCCTCACTGGCCGGCGGGTTCGCCACCTCGTCCGCGTGGCTGCTCGCCGCCCGCGCCGTGCAGGGCGGGGGCGCGGCGCTCGCGGCTCCCGGCGCGCTCGCCCTCATCACCACCAACTTCGCCGAGGGTCCCGAACGCAACCGTGCCCTCAGCGTCTTCTCCGCCACCAGTTCGGCGGGCGCGTCCGTCGGCCTGATCCTCGGCGGCGTGCTGACCGAGTACGCGTCCTGGCGGTGGGTGCTGTTCGTCAACGTTCCGGTGGGAGCGGTGGTGCTGCTGCTCGCCCCGATGTTCCTGGAGGAGACCGAGCGGCACCGCGGCCGCCTCGACGTCGCCGGCGCGGTCACGTCCGTCACGGGCATGGTCGCCCTGGTCTACGCGTTCATCCGCGCCGCCGACGCCGGCTGGGGCGACACGACGACGCTCCTGGCGATCGCCGCCGGGGTGGTGCTGCTCGCGGCGTTCGTGGTGGTGGAGGCGCGGGCGGGGCAGCCGGTGGTGCCGCTCCGCCTCTTCGCCGACCGGGCCCGCGCGGGCGCCTACCTCGACATGCTGCTGCTCGCGGCGGGCATGTTCGGGATGTTCTTCTTCCTCGTCCAGTTCCTGCAGAACTCCCTCGGCTTCAGCCCGCTGAAGGCGGGGCTGGCGTTCCTGCCGATGACCGGGCTGCTGTTCGGCGTCGCACGGCTGGCGCCGCGGCTGGTGCCGAGGTTCGGCGCGCGGCGGCTGATGCTGACCGGCCTGCCGGTCATGCTGGCCGGGATGTTCTGGCTCACGCGGCTGACGGCCTCGAGCGGCTACGCGGAGGCCGTGCTCGGGCCGCTGATCCTGTTCGGCCTGGGGGCCGGCGTCGTGTTCCTGCCGCTCACCCTGACGATCCTGTCCGGCGTGCGCCGGGAGGACTCCGGGGCGGCGTCCGGGCTGCTGCAGACCATGCAGCAGGTCGGCGGGGCCCTGGGGATGGCCGTGCTGGTCTCGGTCTTCGGCACGGCCGGCCGGCACGGCGGCGTGGTCCACGGCACGGCGGTCGCGTTCGTGGTGGCGACGGTGTTCGTCGCGGTGGCCCTGGCCACGACGGTCGTGTTCGTACGGCCCTCCGCCGCTCGCTGACGGAGGGACGGGGCCGGCCGTCAGCGCGGCGGCGCGACGGCCGGCACGCCGTACGGCGGCCTGCGCCGGCCG
>NZ_JBHLZP010000308.1:0-9867 GCF_042429965.1 Actinoallomurus acaciae | reverse complement strand
CGGCCGAGCCGGGTGAGGGCCAGCGCGGTGCCGGCCTCCGGCGGCGAACCGGCCAGCGGGAACAGCGAGGCGAGCAGGGCCGCCAGCGCCGCGAGCCGTACGCGCCCGCGCTCCTCCCAGCCGGGGCCGTACGCGGAGAGGGCGATCTCCTCCAGCTCTTCCAGGAAGACGGCGGCCGAACGGGGCCGGTCGTCGGAGTTCTTGGCCATGCCGTACGCGACCAGTTCGCGCAGCGGCCGGGGCACGCGCTCGACCGGGACCGGGTCGGAGCGGTGGGCGGCGGCCAGGGCCCAGTGGCCCTTCACCGGGAACGGGCGCTCGCCGGTGAGGCACTCGTAGCAGACCGCGGTGGCCGCGTAGACGTCCGTGGCCGCGCTGACCGCGCCGGTGGCCCACTGCTCCGGCGCCATGTACGCCGGAGTGCCGGCCGCGCCGACCTCGTCGCCGGCGCGTACGGCGACGCCGAAGTCGGCGAGCTTGCTGTGCCCCTGGTCGTCGATGAGCACGTTGGCCGGTTTGTAGTCGCGGTGCACCACCCCGGCCGCATGCGCGGCGGCGAGGCCGAGCAGCGATCCCTTGAGCACCAGCAGCGCGGCCTCGGGCCCGGTCGCCCCCTCGGCCCCGATGACGTCCTTGAGCGTGACGCCCTCGACCAGCTCCATCACGAGCGCCGCCGAGCCCGGCGTCTCGACGTACTCGTAGAAGCGGACGATGTGGGGGTCGTCCAGCCGCGACATCAGCCGGGCCTCGGTGCGGAAACGCCGCAGGAAGTCCTCGTCGGTGCGGAGCCGCCCGGAGAGGTACTTGATGGCCACCGGAGCGTTCGTCGCCTCGTGGACCGCGAGCATCACCTTTCCGGAGGCACCTTCGCCGAGTGGGCGCACGTGCCGATAACCCGGAACCGTCCAGTCACCGTCCATGGCGATCCTTGCTCTAAGCGACGCATGCGTGGTTCGACCTGAGCAACCGCTATGTGTGCGACGCCTGGAGAGAGGACCAGGTTGGTGTCACCCCGCCGCTGTGTCCGGATGCGGCCACGGTCGGTCACGATCCGGACACAGCGATGGAGGGTTTTCAGTTGGCGTTCTTCGGCCCGAGCTTCTCGACGATCAGCCGATAGAGCTGCCGCGGACGACCCGGCTGGGGGGTGCGGTTGGGCGGCAGCGGCCAGGCGAGACCCTCCTCCACCAGGGTCCGCAGCAGCCGCCGTGCGGTGCGCGGGGTCACGCCGAGCATGTTCCCGGCGTTCTCCGCGTCGACGATGAGCGGCTGCTCCTGGTCGCCGAGCCGGTCGGCCAGCCGCGCGAGGATCTCCAGCCCCTTGGGCTTGGCCGGAGACTGCGCACGCGGCGGGGTGCGGGGCGCGGGTACGTCGCCCCGGCCGTCGCGGTCGAGCGCGAAGCCCTGCGCCCGCTGCGAGGTCTGCGACCGCGCCAGCGCCGCCCGGGCGTGGCTCTCGGCCTCCTGGGCGGTACGGCCCATGCCGATGCCCACCTCGATGGCCAGGCCCAGCTCCTCGCGTACCCGCTCGACGAAGGGCGGGGTGCGGAAGCCCTCGGTCGCCGCCGCGATCGACCCACGCGTGGCGGTGACCAGGTAGCTGTGGTCGTCGAGCGGCCACACCGCGGCGCTCATCCGGTGCGCCTCCTGGAGCAGGAGCCGCTGCAGCGACAGCTTCAGCTCCTCACGCCAGTAGCGCGGGGTGACCCGCCGGGGCGTCTCGCGCAGCGTCGGCACGTCCACCAGGACGACGACGAGCTGGGACTCCTCCAGGCGATGGTGCGCCCCGAGCAGCGCCGAGGTCTGCAGCGCCGACCGGATCGCGGCGCCCGTCGGCCGGATCCGCAGCGTCGGCACGCCGGCCAACTCCAGCCGCTCGGCGGTCGCGTGCACGCAAGTGAGCGCGACACTTGTGGCGCCGCGTCGCCAAAGACGCTCGTGAAACGCGGCCAACGTGCCCGGCCCGGCAGCCTCCTCGCGCAAGTGCACGTGATCGGTGTTGAGGTCGATCTCGCCGAAGGCCTCTTCGACCTCGGCGCGGGTGAGCACGTCGATGCTCACCCGCTCGGGCTCGTGCCGCTCGTCGAGTGACGCCCGCAGGAGCGCGCCCTGCAGGGCGGCCCCGTTGAGCGGCACGTACGTCGCGGGCATCGTGAGCACACCCGCCTTGCGGGCGAACTCGTACGGCACCGGGCTCGCGAAGAGGCAGACGTCCACCCCCGACCCGAGCCGTACGACCTTGTCCGCCGCCTCCTGTTCGTCGCGGTACGCGGCCGCGACGAGCCGGCTCGGTACCGATGTCGGGCCGTGGCCCATGAGCATGACCCGTTCGACCAGGTCATGTGGGCCGACGACCCCAATTGTCAGATCCGGAGTTACCGAACCACTCCGTGGACCGCTCATGTAAGCCCCCTCCTGGCTTCGAGCGGTCGTGGGTGGTTCCCGGCCGGTGAGGCCTGTCGCTTACCCCCGTTTGCGTCCGTCCTTGGACGGCCTCCACCCAACGCATGACTCATACCTTTGACGCCCCTGTCTGGTCGACAGCCCCTGCCTCCGTGTACTTCATTCCTCCATTGGGCAGATCGGCCGGAGACCACGAGATGTGACGCCTCTGAGCAAAATCGGTTAAGAGCACGTTGAAAAACTACTAGTAGGGCGGATCCGGTGAGGAACTTATTACTAACCGGACAGGTAACAAACCGTCGGGTATCCGTCTGACATATACCGGTCAGTACGCGTCAGGCGATGCGTTCGATCTCCGCGCCGAGTGCCGTGAGCCGCTCCGCGACATGGGCGTGGCCCCGGTCGATGTAGTAGGCCGACGTGATCGTGGTCTCGCCCTCGGCGGCCAGGCCGGCGAGCACCAGCGCGCTGCCGGTACGCAGGTCGTGCGCGACCACCTCGGTGCCGCGCAGCCGGGTCACCCCGTGGACCTTCGCGCGGTTGCCGTTCACCTCGACGTCGGCGCCCATGCGCACGAGCTCCTCGGCCAGCTTGAAGCGGCCGTCGAAGATCCGCTCGTAGATGTAGCTCTCCCCCTCGGCCTGCGACGACAGCGCCATGATCGGCGACTGCAGGTCCGTGGCGAAGCCCGGGTACTCGTCGGTGATGACGTTGATCGGCCGCAGCGGCCGGTCACGGCGGACCTGGAGCACCGCGCCCTGGGAGTGGAACTCCACACCCATCTGCTCCAGCTTGTCGCCCGCCACCCCGAGGTGCTCCAGCGAGGCGCCGACGAGGCTGACCTCGCCACCGGTCATGGCCGCGGCCATGACCAGCACGCCGGTGTCGATCCGGTCCGGCATGACCGTGTGCTCGACCGCGGTGAGCCGGTCGACGCCCTCGACGGTGATGAATCCGGTGCCGCCGCCGGTGATCCGCGCGCCCATGCGCTGCAGGAGCGTGATGACGTCGAGGACCTCGGGCTCCAGCGCGCAGTTCTTGATCAGCGTGGTGCCGTGTGCCAGCGCGGCCGCCATGAGGAGGTTCTCGGTGCCGGTGTGCGACGGCGTGTCGAGGTAGAGCGTGCCGCCCTGCAGATGGCCCGCCTTGACGTGGATCGAGCCTTGACCGTCGTCGGTGACCTGCTCGGTCACCGTGGCGCCCATGCGCTTGAAGCCGTTGTAGTGGAAATCCAGGTTACGGCTGCCGAGATTGCAGCCGCCGACCCCTTCGATGACCGCCTCGCCGAGCCGGTGCAGCAGCGCCGGCACGAACAGGAACGAGCCGCGGAAGCGGGCGGCGATCTCGGCGGGCAGTACCGGGCTGGTCAGCGTGGAGGCGTCGATCACGAGAGTGCGCTCGGCCTCGTGCAGCTCCGCCTTGGCCCCGATCGCCTGGGCCAGCTCGACGGCTCGCCGTACGTCTTCGATGATCGGGACGTTGCGCAGGACTGTACGGCCCTTCGCCGCCATCAGCGACGCCCCGATCATGGGCAGGACGGCGTTCTTCGCGCCCTGCACGAACACGGTGCCGCGCAGCTCGCGGCCGCCTCGTACGCGGTAACGGACCTCGTGGCCCAAGCTCATAGCGCCGATACTCCTTTGATGCGGGGATTGACTTGACCTGCCCGCTCTGTCGTCAGCGGGTCACGAGTGCCCACACACGGCGTGTGCCGCGTGGGGCACAGTATTCCACCGGGTCTGCTGCGGCATGACCGAAACATCCGGTCTTGTTCGCCCACTCGATCTCTTAGAGACGCCCCGCCGGGGATTGGTTCGGACCCGGTCGTGGCGGTCTCAGACGTCGCCGGCGGTTCAGCATGTTCTCCGAGTGTCTCATGTGGGCGAACGTCGCGTAGAGCCCCATACGGCGTCACCTGGGCAAATGTTGTCAAACGTGCGCGGGATGCCGTTCTGGCTGGAGGAACGCCGCAGGCCCTGGTCGTCTCTGCGGCCGGAGCGGCAGGTGGCGGTCGCGTGCGGCGGATGGCGCGCGTACGACGGCCGGAGGCCCCGTGGTAGCGGTCACCTGCGCGGCCCTGAGATGCACGCCCGGAACGGCGCCGTCAGGCGCGCGCCGTCTTCACCGCGTCGCCGACGTGGATGGTGCCGAACGTGCGCGGGATGCCGTTCTGGCCGAAGAACACCCCTTGGCCGCCGCTGTCCTTGGGCTTCGTGCGGTACGCGGCGAGCGTGCGCAGCGGCTCCCGGCCGCGCAGGCCGGTCTCCTGGTCCGTGGTGGTGATCACACAGCGGTCGCAGGGCTTGACGAGATCGATCTCCACCGGGTCGATCCACAGCCGCTCCACCGAGTCCTCACCGAAGGCCCCGAGGCCCTCGATGACGATGCTGGGGCGGAAGCGGTTCATCGGCAGCGGCTCTTCGAGCCGGCCGTTCAGGTCGGCCAGCGACTCGGCCGAGATCACGAGGAACGGATACCCGTCGGCGTAGGCGACCGTGCCGCCGCCGCGCGAGGTCTCCCGGCGGCCCGTGAACCGTACGAGACGGCACTCGACATCGAGCAGGGCTCCGAACCAGTCGGCCGCCTCGTCGCCCTGGTCGATGCCCTGGCACGTCGTCGCGGGCATCCGGACGTCGCAGAGCGGGCCGTCGGAGCGTGCCTCGTGGACGAGCGGCGTCACCGCGTCCATGGCGTCCACGAGGAGTTTCTGGCCGTCGTAGGAGGGCCGCAGCCGCGCCATCCGCGGCACCTCGCGTTGGGACAGCCGCGCCCCGTCGGGCCGGATGAGCACGAACTCGCGGTCGTAGCGGATACCCGTCGGGGTCACCTCGGCGCTCATCAGCGAGGTTCCCCCGCCGCTCTTCAGCGGATAGACGTGAAGCTCCCGGACGAAGGCTCGCACGTCAGGGCCGCCTCTCACGTCAGGGCCGCCAGGCGGTCGAACATCCCCGCCAGCCGTTCGACGTAGCGCTCCGGCCGGCACACCTCATCGAGCCGTGCCTCGTCGAGGGTCTGCCCGGCGTCGGCGGCGTGCCGGCGCAGGGTCTCCCGGAACGGCACCCCGGTCTCCCAGGTCTCCATCGCGGCGCGCTGGACCAGCGGGTACGCCTCGTCGTCGCGCGACATCCCGGCGTTCACGAGTTCGAGCAGCACCGTGCTCGTGTAGATCAGGCCGCCGGTGGAGTCGAGGTTGGCCCGCATCCGCTCGCGGTCCACGACGAGGCCGGTGACCAGCCGCTGCGTCAGGTTGAGCATGTAGTCGAGCGCGATGGAGGCGTCCGGCAGCGCGATCCGCTCGGTGGAGGAGTGGGAGATGTCCCGCTCGTGCCACAGCGGTATGCCCTCCATCACCGGGTTGACCTGGGCGCGCACGATCCGCGCCATGCCCGCCAGCCGCTCGGACATGATCGGGTTCTTCTTGTGCGGCATGGCGGAGGAGCCCTTCTGCCCCCGGCCGAACGGCTCCCACAGCTCACGCACCTCGGTGCGCTGGCCGTGCCGTACCTCCAGCGCGATCGCCTCGCACACGGTCGCCATGATCGCCAGCGCGGACGTCCACTCGCTGATGCCGTCGCGAATCACGACCTGCGTGGACACGTCCGCCGGCCGCAGCCCGAGCGCCTCCGCGACGTATCGCTCGACCTCCGGGTCGATGTTGGAGTACGTGCCGACGGCGCCGGAGATCGCGCAGAGCCCGACGGCCTCACGGGCCCGCCGCAGCCGGTCGCGCGAGCGCGCCATCGCGAACGCGAAGTCGGCCACCCGGTGCCCCCACACGTCGGGCTCGCCGTGGATGCCGTGCGTACGGCCGACGCGTAGCGTGTCGCGATGCTCCAGCGCGTGGTCGCGCAGCGCCGCCACCAGCGCGTCCGCCTTGGCCAGCAGCAGATCGGTGGCCTCGGTGAGCTGGAGCGCCAGCGCGGTGTCGAGCAGGTCCGAGGAGGTCATGCCGAAGTGGACGTACGCCGCGGCCTCACGCGGCACGGTGTTGTCCGCCCAGGTGCTGAGGAACGCGATCACGTCGTGCTGCGTGGTCGCCTCGATCTCGGCCACACGCTCGGGAGCCGGCGGTGGAGCGGAACGCACCGGCTCGACCGCGTCGGCCGGGACGGTGCCGGCCTTGGCGTGCGCCTCCAGCACAAGGGTCTCCACCTTGCACCACAGCTCGTACTTGTGCGCGTCACTCCAGACGCGGCCCATCTCCGGAAGGGTGTAGCGCTCGATCACCCCCACAGTCTCCCAGGTCCAGACCCGGATCCGATCCGCGCGGGTCAGATCCTCCGGCGCGGCCACCGCAACGGGCCGCCGAGGGACCTGTCCCGGACGCCCGGATACCCAGTCCGCCCGGGCGACACGCCCCACCCGCCTGGGGGCTTCAGCCCTCCAACGTCATGTTCTGTTGGGGGAAGTGGGTGTGGCGGGCGGTGGATAACTCACAGGCGAGGGATGGCTCAGGCTCGTGCTGCGATGTCCGTGCGGTAGTGGACGCCGCGGATGCGGATGCGGTCGACGGCCGCGTAGGCGCGTGTGCGGGCGGTGGCGATGTCGGGGCCGGTGCCGACGACGCTCAGCACCCGGCCGCCGCCGGTGACCGGCAGGCCGCGTTCGAGCCTTGTGCCCGCCTGTAGCACGTACGCGCCCTCGACCTCGGCGACCTCCTCCAGCCCCGCGATCGGGTCGCCGGTGGTGGGCTTGTCGGGGTAGTTCTCCGCGGCGATCACGACGGTGACGGCGGCGCCCGGGTGCCACTCGATCGGCGGCACCGTGCCGAGGGTGCCGACCGCGCAGGCCTCCAGCAGGCCGGCCAGGGGCGTGGCCAGCCGGTCGAGGACGACCTGGGTCTCCGGGTCGCCGAACCGGGCGTTGAACTCGATCACGCGCGGGCCGTCGGCGGTCAGTACGAGCCCCGCGTACAGCACGCCGACGTACGGCGTCTCGCGGCGGCGCAGCTCGTCGACGGTCGGCTGGATGATCTTTTCGGCCACGTCGGCGGCGAGGTTCGGCGGCGCCCAGGGCAGCGGGGTGTAGGCGCCCATGCCACCGGTGTTGGGGCCCTCGTCGCCGTCGTGGGCGCGCTTGAAGTCCTGCGCCGGCAGCAGCGGCACCACCGTGACGCCGTCGGTCAGGGCGAACACCGAGACCTCGGGACCGTCGAGGAACTCCTCGACGACCACCCGGTCGCAGGAGTCCGCGTGCCGTTCGGCCAGTTCGCGGTCGTCGGTGACGACGACGCCCTTGCCCGCGGCGAGGCCGTCGTCCTTGACCACGTACGGCGGCCCGAACGCGTCGAGCGCCTCGCGCACCTCGCCGGAGTCCTCGCAGACGCGTGAGGCCGCGGTCGGGACCCCGGCCTCGGCCATGATCTCCTTGGCGAACGCCTTGGAGCCCTCGATCTTCGCCGCCTCGCGGTCGGGCCCGAAGCACAGCAACCCCGCCCTGCGTACGGCGTCGGCGACCCCGTGGACCAGCGGAAGCTCGGGTCCGATCACGACCAGCCGGGTCTCGAGCCGCTGGGCGAGCTCGACCACGGCGACCGGGTCGGTGGGATCGAGGACGTGGTTGTCCGCGAGAGCGGCCGTGCCGGGGTTGCCGGGGGCACAGTGCAACGCGGTGACATTGGGATCGAGGGCGAGGGAGCGGACCAGAGCGTGCTCGCGTCCGCCCGAGCCGAGAACGAGGACTCGCACGCACAGAGCCTATCCAGAACCGAATGCCCCGAAGTGCGCGATCACTAGGAGGGAAGCGATGGGAGGATGAGCGTGTTATACGGGAGTACGCCGGTCGGACGGTTCACCCACGGGGACAGGGAGCCGAAAAGTCGCCGGTAAAAAAGTTGGGGATCGTGTGAACCAGGCGTCCTACATGGGCGTCCTCTTACCCGGTATAGCCTTGAGCTCGGGCTCTGGCGCCAACGGACCTAAGGAGGTGGTTGTGATGAGTCCTGGTGATCCTTGCGGAAACGCCGAGATTCCTCCTAGTACCACCCCCTCTACTCGGCGTCCGGCCGCTCGCGGCGCGCGTTCCCCGTTCTAGCTCGGGCTGACGCGCGGACACGCGCGTGTGCCGGGCCGGGGAAGGACCCCCCATGGCCATGACAAAGGTTCGTCCGACCCGCGCTACCCGCGTTCTCCTCAAGCCCCTTGCCCGCCCCGGGCGCGGCACCTCGCCCGCCACCGCCCGCCGGGGCTCGGCCGTCATCGACTGGGGCGCCTACATCGACGGCAAGCGTGTCGACACCCCCGACGTCGCGGACGCCGTGCAGCTCGTACGCGCCCAGGAGTCCTCCGACCACCCCACCAACCTGCACACCGACGCGGAGAGCCGCTTCGTGTGGGTCGGCCTGCACGAGCCGGACGCGGCCGAGCTGGAGCGCCTGGCCGAGGTGTTCGGCCTGCACCCGCTCGCCGTCGAGGACGCCATTCACGCCCACCAGCGCCCCAAGTTCGAGCGCTACGACGACGTGCAGTTCTTCGTCATGAAGACGGTCGGCTACGTCGAGCGCGGCGACTCCGACGTGGTGCAGACCGGCGAAATCGCGATCTTCTGCGGCCCCGACTTCGTCGTCACCGTGCGCCACGGTGACCACGGTGCCCTCGGCCCCGTGCGCATGCGCCTGGAGGAGAGCCCAGAGCGGCTCGCCCTGGGCCCCGCGGCCGTCCTGCACGCCATCGCCGACCGGGTGGTGGACGAGTACATCTCCGTCGCCGCGGCGGTGCAGGAGGACATCGACGACGTCGAGGAGTGCGTCTTCTCCGCCGACGCCACCAACCAGGCCGAGCGGATCTACCGCCTCAAGCGCGAGGTCATCCACCTCAAGCGCGCCGTCGGGCCGCTGGCCGGCCCGATGCGCAACCTGGCGAGCCGCCGGTTCGTGCCCGCCGAGATCCGGGAGTACTTCCGCGACGTCGACGACCACCTCTCCCGCGTGCGGGAGCAGGTCGAGTCGTGCGACGAGCTGCTCACCCCGATCCTGCAGGCGCACCTCACGCAGGTGACCGTGACCGACAACCACGACATGCGCAAGATCTCCGCATGGGCGGCGATCCTCGCGCTCCCGACCGCGATCACCGGCATCTACGGGATGAACTTCCGCCACATGCCGGAGCTGCACTGGAAGTACGGCTACGCGCTCGTGCTCGGCATCATCGCGGCGTCCTGTTTCACGCTCTACCGCCGCTTCCGGCGCACCGGCTGGCTCTGACGCCACCCGCCAGGATGGCACTCTGGGCCTGTGTGGGAGAGGGTGACGATCGGGCGCGGCGGGGCGCGGGTCAGCCGTCGCGGCGGGATCTACCGCAAGGAGTCCGATGACCCGCGGATCGATCTCGTCGCGGAGGGCGACCGCCTGGCATGGCTGCGGCGGCAGGGCATCCCCGCCGCCGAGGTGCTCGACTGCCGGCCCGGGCTGCTGGTCACCGCCGAGGAAGGGGGCCCGTCGGCGGCCGAGCCGTGGGCGGCGGCGGA
>NZ_JBHLZP010000307.1:0-9891 GCF_042429965.1 Actinoallomurus acaciae | reverse complement strand
CGATCGCGGCGAGTGCGGAGACGACGCCCAGCGGCCCGTCGTACGCGCCGCCGTCCGGCACCGAGTCCAGGTGGCTGCCGGTCAGCACGGCGTCGCGGCGTCCGGCCACCGCCTCCACGCGGGCGTCGCCCACCATCGCGTCCGCCGCGATGCTCGCCGCGCTCGCGAGCAGGCCGCCGACGCTCGCACCGGGGTTCTCCTCGACGTCCCACCAGGCGAACAGGTTGCCGTTCAGGTCGCGCTCCACCGCCAGCCCGCGCGACCGTGCCTCTTCGGCGAACCACGCACGGCACTCGCGGTCCGCCGCCGTCCAGGAGAACCGCCGGTAGCCACCGCTCCCGGCCCGCCCGATCGGGCGCAACGTCTCCCACATCTCTTCGAACGCCATGGCTCAAGCCTCGCGCATCGGGACCCGTACGCCGCGCTCGGCGGCCACGTCGGCCGCGCGGTCGTACCCGGCGTCGACATGGCGGATGACGCCCATGCCCGGGTCGTTGGTGAGGACGCGCTCCAGCTTCTGCGCGGCGAGTGGCGTGCCGTCCGCGACCGAGACCTGCCCCGCGTGGATCGACCGGCCGATGCCGACCCCGCCGCCGTGGTGGATGGACACCCACGAGGCCCCCGAGGAGGCGTTGATCAGGGCGTTCAGCAGCGGCCAGTCGGCGATCGCGTCGGATCCGTCGGCCATGCCCTCCGTCTCGCGGTACGGCGAGGCGACGCTGCCCGAGTCGAGGTGGTCGCGGCCGATCACGATCGGGGCGCTGATCTCGCCGCTCTCCACGAGCTTGTTGAACTCCAGCCCGGCCCGGTCCCGCTCGCCGTATCCGAGCCAGCAGATCCGCGCGGGCAGCCCCTGGAAGTGCACCCTCTCCCCCGCCATCCGGATCCAGCGGGCGAGCTGCTCGTTCTCGGGGAACAGATCCAGGATCGCCCGGTCCGTACGGGCGATGTCCTTCGGGTCGCCGGACAGGGCGGCCCAGCGGAACGGGCCCTTGCCCTCGCAGAACAGCGGCCGGATGTAGGCGGGCACGAACCCGGGGAAGTCGAAGGCACGCGTGTACCCGGCGAGCTGGGCCTCCCCGCGGATGGAGTTGCCGTAGTCGAAGACCTCGGCGCCCGCGTCCTGGAAGCCGACCATGGCCTCGACGTGCGCGGCCATCGACTCGCGGGCCCGGGTGATGAAGCCGTCGGGGTCCTTGGCGCGTTCGGCGGCCATGTCCTCGAACGCCACTCCGCGCGGCAGGTACGTCAGCGGGTCGTGCGCGGATGTCTGGTCGGTGACGATGTCGATGGGCGCGCCATCGGCGAGCAGTGACGGCACGATGTCGGCGGCGTTGCCGAGGAGCCCGATGGACAGCGGACGTCGCGCGTCCTTGGCCTCCTGCGCCAGCCGCAGGGCCTCCTCGACGCTGTCCGCGCGCACGTCGCAGTAGCGGTGCTCGACCCGGCGGTCGATGCGCGAGGGGTCGCACTCGACGCAGATCGCGACGCCGCCGTTCATGGTCACCGCGAGGGGCTGGGCGCCGCCCATGCCGCCGAGACCGGCGGTCAGCGTGATCGTCCCGGCCAGGGTGCCGCCGAACCTCTTGGCCGCCACCGCCGCGAACGTCTCGTAGGTGCCCTGCAGGATGCCCTGCGTGCCGATGTAGATCCACGAGCCGGCGGTCATCTGCCCGTACATGGTCAGCCCGAGCGACTCCAGCCGCCGGAACTCCTCCCAGGTCGCCCACTGCGGCACGAGGTTGGAGTTGGCGATGAGCACCCGCGGCGCCCACTCGTGCGTACGGAAGACGCCGACCGGCTTGCCCGACTGGACCATGAGGGTCTCGTCGGCCTCCAGGTCGCGCAGGGCGCGGACCATCGCGTCGAAGGCGTCCCACGAGCGCGCCGCGCGGCCCGAACCGCCGTACACGATCAGCTCGTCGGGGTGCTCGGCGACCTCGGGGTCGAGGTTGTTCATGAGCATCCGCAGGGCGGCCTCCTGCTGCCAGCCCTTGGCGCTCAGTGTCGTGCCGCGCGGCGCGCGTACGGGACGGGGACCCATGGTGTTCCTCCTCAGGACAGCGGTCCGACGACGGACTCGGCGGCGGCGACGAGCGAGCCGTCGCGGACCAGATCCACGGCGGCGGCGATCTCGGGGGCGACGTGACGGTCCGGGCCGGGCCCGGGAACCCCCGTGCGAAGGGCGGCGACGACGGCGGCGGTCGCCGGGCCGGGCCGCAGCGGCGCCCGCAGGTCGAGGGCGCGGGCGGCGGTCATGATCTCGATCGCGACGACACGCGTCAGGCCGTCGACGGCCCGGCGCAGCTTGCGGGCCCCGCCCCAGCCCATGGAGACGTGGTCCTCCTGCATGGCGGAGCTGGGGATCGAGTCGACGCTGGCGGGCGTGGCGAGCCGCTTGAGCTCGTTCACCACGGCTGCCTGGGTGTACTGGGCGATCATGTAGCCGGAGTCGACGCCCGGGTCGTCGGCCAGGAACGCCGGGAGGCCGTGCGAGCGGGCCACGTCCAGCATCCGGTCCGTACGGCGCTCGGCCATGGAGGCGACGTCGGCGACCGGGATGGCGAGGAAGTCCAGCACGTACGCGATCGGTGCGCCGTGGAAGTTGCCGTTGGACTCGACCCGGCCGTCCGGCAGCACGACGGGGTTGTCGACGGCGGAGGCCAGCTCGCGCTCGGCGACGAGAGCGGCGTGGGCCAGGGTGTCCCGCGCGGCGCCGTGCACCTGCGGGGAGCAGCGCAGCGAGTAGGCGTCCTGGACGCGGTTGCAGTGCGGCCCGCGGTGCGACTCCATGATCGCCGAGTCCTTGAGGAGCCGGCGGAGGTTGGCGGCGCTGTCGGCCTGACCGGGGTGGGGGCGCAGCTCCTGCAGGTCCCGCGCGAAGACCCGGTCGGTGCCGAGCTGGGCCTCGACGCTCATCGCGGCGCCGATGTCGGCCGCGCGCAGCAGGGCGCGCAGGTCCTCGATGGCCAGCACGAGCATGCCGAGCATGCCGTCGGTGCCGTTGAGGAGGGCCAGGCCCTCCTTGGCGACGAGGGTGAGGGGCTGGATGCCGGCCTCGGTGAGGGCGTCGTGGGCGGGGCGCCTGCGTCCCTCGGCGTCGCGGACGTCGCCCTCGCCGATCAGCGCGAGGGCGACGTGGCTGAGCGGGGCCAGGTCGCCGGAGCAGCCGAGGCTGCCGTACTCGTGCACGATCGGGGTGATGCCCGCGTTGAGCAGCGCGGCGAGGGTCTCGGCGGTGACGGGCCGCACGCCGGTGCGCCCGGTGGCGAGCGTGCTGAGGCGCAGGAGCATCATCGCCCGGACGACCTCACGCTCGACCTCGGGCCCGGACCCGGCGGCGTGGGAGCGGACGATGTTCTCCTGGAGCCGGGCCCGCAGCTCCTCGTGGATGTGCCGGGTGGCGAGGGCGCCGAAGCCGGTCGAGATCCCGTACGCGGGCGTGGGCCGGGAGGCGAGGTCGTCCACGTGCGCCCTGGCCTCGGCGATCGCCTTGAGCGCCTCGTCGGTGAGGGCGACCTCGGCGCCGTGGCGGGCGACGGCGACCACGTCGCCGAAGGCGAGCGGGCCGGTGCCGACGGGGATGTTCGTCATACCCCTATTGGACGCGACCGCGTGCCGTGCCCGCACCCCGGGAGGGCGGCATGTGTCTCAGATACGAGACACTGGAGCGTACGCCGGGCGCACGGGTACCGGCGGCACGGCAGGCGACGGCCGCGCTCCGGGTGGTGGAGGGCGGCCCGTGCGGAGGCCCGTGCGGAGGCCCGTGCGGTGGCCCGTGTCGCCCGGAGGTCCGGTGCGCACCGCCGTCGGACCCCGATGGTGATCATGATAATTTCGGCCGGACCAGACCGGATCGACCAGGGCTGTGGCGTATAGACGGTTACAACGCCTCCGCGGGAGCGGTCGGTGGTGCGGCGGAGGGCATCGCGTCGCTGACGAGGCGAGTGGAGACGTTCCAAAAGTCCAACAACGAGGTGACGAACACGCTCTCCGACGAGAGCGCCTGGGGCCTGCTCCGCCCCTTGCGAGGGGACTTCCTCTCCCTCGCCGAGGAGTTCCGGCGGCACCTGAACCAGATGTCCGGCGCCGTCGACGGGGCGCGCGAACGTCTCCACACGACGTCCGCCACCTACGGTTCAGCCGAAGCCGCCTCCCTCGGCGTCCTGGCCGAGACCGGCAGGACGTACGGCGACGGGAAGACCCTCCGCGAGCTGAACCCCGTGTCGGGGTTCTACCAGAACCACCATGCCTGGTACGGCGTCATCATGGGGCTGCCGGCGTCCCTCGGCTCGATCGGGAACTCGGCTCTCCACGGCTGGCGGCTCTTCGGCGACCTCTCCAGCGACGACAAGTACAACACCGGCACCGACATCGCCATGTTCGCCACCGACGCCACCGCGGCGATCCTCTCCACCCGCGCCGACGTGCAGAACCTGCTCATCGACCCGCTGGGCCTGCTGATCCGGTCCGGCCTGTCCTTCCTGCTGAACGCCTTCTACTGGACCAAGAAGGTCACCGACCTGCTGACCGGCGACCCGATGGCGACCGGCCAGGCCGCGTACGGCTTCGACAGCATCGCCGAGGGCTGCCGCAGGCTCGCCGCGGACATCGGCTCGACCTCGCACCGGCTGCTCGACGACCGGTGGCAGGGCGTCGCCGCGGAGGACGCGGGCGAACGCCTGCGCGACCTGACCGACGGGATCAACGACACCGCCAGGAGTGCCGACGGTATCGCCGCGCTGCTCCAGGTCATCAGCTCCCTCATCGCCGACGTCGAGGCGATCGTCCGCGGGATGATCACCAGCCTCGTCACCTGGGCGGTGATGCTCTGGTTCAGCGCGCAGCTCGCCGCCGTCGAGACGGCCGGCGCTTCGGAGGCCGTCGCGCTTCAGGACATCACCGTGCAGTCGGGACAGACCGCCGGAGAGGTCGGACGTCTGCTGGCGCTGCTGACGTCCCTGATCCGCCGGGCGCGAGGCCTGGTGAGCCGGGTGCGCGCCGAGTTCCAGCGGGTCAACGAACGCTCGTTCGCGGCACTGGCGCACTCCGGGCCGGGAAAGTCGTTCATCGACTCCAAGTACGGCGGCGGCAGGCAGAACATGGCGGTGCTGAGGGAGGACGCCGTCCACGGTAGGCATGCGAAGGTCGACAACGTCCATATCCTCGTGAGCACGGGGAAGCAGGCATCTCGGACCGTCGTGAACGGCTTCCTGCTCAACTTCGGGTTCCTCCGGAGCCGGTACGACTCGACCGGCACCGCCTACCCGAACGGGCAACGCAGGATACGCGTCAGGTCGTACCAGGTCCCCGACGGTAACGGGAAATATCGCGAGCTGCGGAACCCCGTCGGCGTGGCCGGCAGCATCGCCTCGACCGCCCTGCCGCTCGGCCGCGCCCTCCAGTACTGGCACCGCGGCTCCGGCGGCGCGCCGGCGAGCGACACCGACCGCGAACTCGACCTGTGGACCGCCCGGGAGTGAACCCGGCGGGCGGACTCACCTCGGCGCGTGGAGGTGCCCGCCGTGGGAGGGACGGATGAGCTCCTTGACGGCGTCTGTCTCGGATACGAGACACTAGAGGATATGGCGGGCGGGCAGGTACCGGCGGCACGGCGGGTGATGGCCGTGCTCCGCCTGCTGGCCTCCTCCGCACGGCCCCTCGCCGCCTCGGCCATCGCCCGCTCGCTGGACCTGCCGCGCTCCAGCACGTACCACCTGCTCACCGCGATGGCCGAGGACGGCTTCGTCACGTACCTGCCCGAAGATCGGTTGTGGGGCCTCGGCGTGACGGCGTTCGAGATCGGCTCGGCGTACCTGCGCCAGGGTCCGCTGGAGCGCCTGGCCCGCCCGCTCCTCGTCCGCCTGGTCGACCGGGTCGGCGAGATCGTCCAGCTCGGCGTGCTGCACGGGGCCGAGACGCTGTACCTGCTGAAGGAGCAGCCCCGCCACCACGCGACCCTGGTCACGGACGTGGGCGTACGGATGCCCGCGTACCTGACCGCGAGCGGCCGCGTGATGCTGGCCCATCTGCCCGCCGCGCAGGTGAGGGCCCTCGTTCCGGGAGAGCTGGTCAACCGGACCGGCGCCGGCCCCCGGTCGCTGCGGGAGCTGCGCCGGCTGCTGGCCGAGGACGCCCGGCGGGGCTGGGCGGTGGAGGACGGCCACGTGACGGAGGGGTTCGCGAGCATCGCGGCGTGCAGCTTCGACCACGTCGGCCGCCCGGCCGCCGCGATGACGGTGACGTTCCGCCGGGACGTCCACGCGGAGGAGGAATGGCCCCGACTCGCCGACCGCGTCCGCGAGGCCTCCGCCGAGCTCACCCGCCGCCTGTCCGGCCACGCCCCGGAGAGGTGAGCGCCGGCGCAGCCTGCCCTCGTACGGCCCGCACCCGACGATCGACAGGCCGACGTGGCGGTCCGGCAGGAGTCCCATGGCCGAGGGAACCGGCGAGCACCTTGGTCATGAGTCCGGCGAAGCCGGATGTCGTCGTGATGGACATCCGCATGCCCGGCATGGACGGGATCGAGACCACCCGGCGGATCGCGGCCGGTCCGGCCTCCGCGCACGCTCGACGGCATCACCGGACGGGAGCGCGAGGTGCTGACCCTCGTCACGCGTTGGCGCGCATCCAGGACTCGATGAGCTCCTGGGTCTCGGCGGTACGCGGGGTGACGCTCTTGTCCTGGTGGTCCACCGCGATCTCCACGGGCCGCAGGTCCGGCACCTGGCCGCTGGCGAGCGCGTGTCCCTCGGGCAGTCGCTCGTACGCGCTGGGACGCCACCAGTAGATCTGCGGGGTGATGGCGTTCTGGCCCTTCTCGACATGGGTACGGGCGAGGGCCTGCATGGCCTCCATCGCCGCGATCACGTGGGTGCCGCCGATCTCGTGCACGATCAGGTACTCCGGGATCGGGAAGGACACGAGCGCGCCGTACGGGGCGGGTCCGAGGAAACGCCTGAGCACGTGGACGCGGGAGCCGACATAGCGGTGGGTCTCGCCGATGTGCGTGATCGGGACGCCCCAGATCTCGTCGGTCCCGGCGTTGTGCGGCTCGCGGCTCAACGACGCGTGGAGCGCGGCGCCGAAGACCTGATCCTCCGGCCTGCCGCCGAGGTCCACCCGGTTGAGCGGCTGGATCGAGTCGGGCCGGTCGATGACCACCGTCTCCACCAGACCCGGCGCGAGAGTACGGGTCAGCAGGGCGTCGCGCATGCCGGGCGGTTCGGCCAGCGCCGCCTCGGGGTAGATCCGCACCCGCAGCGCGTCCTCGGCCAGCAGGCGTTCGATGTCGGCCGCCGCGGCGGCCGGCGCCTGCCCCCGCTGTTTGCGGATCCCCCGCGCGAAGCCGCGGACGAAGTCCGCGGCGAACGCGGGAAGGTCCGCCGATGGCACGCGACCGGCGTGGACGCGCCACTCACCGATGTCGGGATTGATGTCGCCGGCGCCCGGGACACTGATGGCGATCGTCGTCGGGCCGGTGATCCGGGCCGCGAGGTTCTCGTCCGCGAAGGCCCGGACCAGGGCTTCGCCGATGACGTCCTGAGTCAAGCTGCTCTCTCCCCATCATGATCGAAAGAACCGATTCGACTCACCGGACGCGTGCCCGGTTCCCATCGGCGCCGGACCGCACGAACCACCCACGCCCGCAGACTCATCGAGTGTGCGCGCGGGTCGTCCGGCGCGCCTGTCAGGCGGACCGGACCGCGGGCTTGAGGACGTCCTCGCACCACCGCCGGAACGTGGTCGGCGTGTCGATCGCGTGCTGCGGCGTACGCGCGATGCCGCCGTACAGGCCGTTGTCCACCGCGATCATCATGTCGAGCATGCCCTGGACCATGGCGTCGGACCGGCCGGGTCCGGTGAGCTGCGCCCTGAGCGCCTCGATGGGAACCTGCCGGTACGCCACCGGGGTCTCGAGCACCTCGGAGATGACGGCGGCCATGTCGTTGCAGGACAGGTCCTCGGGTCCGAGCACCAGGACCTCCTCCTGGCCGGTCCACGTGGTGTCGAGCAGCAGGCGGGTGGCGACGGCGGCGATGTCGCGGGTGGCGACGGCGGGCAGCCTGAGGTCGGGCGCGATGACGTCGAAGAACATGCCCCGCTCCTTGATCACCCGCGCCTGCCGCAGCATGTTGTCCATGAACCCGGGCATGGTCAGCGCGCGGAACGCCACGCCGGTGCCGGCGATCAGGTCGTCCATGGCCAGCGACGCGGTCACGTACCCCGCCTCGCCCGCGGGGGCGGTGCCGCGGCCGAGGGAGCTGACGTCCACGACACGCTTGACACCCTGGCGGCGCATCGCCTCGGCGGCGGGACGCGTGAAGCCGACGAAGGCCTCCTCGGCGCTGGGGGCGTTGCGGTCGGGCGGCAGCAGCCAGAACACGGCGTCGGCGCCGTCGAAGGCGCGGGTGACGACCTGCGGATCGGCGTGCGAGCCTTTGATGGCCTCGACCCGGTCACGGACGTCGGTGGGCAGCTTGGCCGGGTCGCGCACGATGACGCGGACCGGCTGGTCACCGGCGAGGACGTGGTCGAGGACCTGGTGTCCGATGTTTCCCGTAGGGGCGGTGATGACGATCATGAGTTCTCTCCAAGGGAGCCGGTCGGGATCTCCGGGACAAGTAAACTCTACCGTACCGTTTACTTTTGAGGATGCACACCGATGAGGCAAGAAGGCGGACAGGGACGGAGCCGGCAGCGGCGCGGCGAGGAACTGCGCCGCCACATCCTGTTCACGGCCAAGGACGTGTTCCTCGAGACCGGCTATGAACGGGCGTCGATGGACACCGTCGCGTCACGCGCCGAGACGTCCAAGCGGACGCTGTACGCCCACTTCGAGAACAAGGACACGCTGTTCCTCGCGGTCATGGAACTCGTCCGTGAGCTGTACCTGCGCAGGCTGGGGACCCCCGACGCGTACGCCGAGGACCCCGCGGAGGCGGTGACGCTGTTCTGCGGGCGGTTCCAGCAGCTGATGATGTGGGAGGCCCAGGTGCGGACCTGCCGGCTGAGCATCGCCGAGGCCGAGCGGCTGCCGGGCAGTTCGAGCACGTACTTCGACGCCGTGTTCGCCAGCACGTACGAGCGCCTGAGCACCTACCTCGCCGGGCGGTACGCGATGGACCCCGCGGCCGGCACGGCGCTCGCGGAGGACCTGCTCGCCCGCACCGTGCTGCCGCGGCTGTTCCGCACGTTGCTCAACGTCGAGCCGGGGTTCAAGGACATGCCCGAGGAGGCGTCCCTGGCCGAGGACGTCGACCTGGACGCGATCCGCCGGCTGGTCTCGACGGCGCTGCCGGGCTGACCCGGTGTCTCAGGCCTGGGCGAAGAGCCGGTCGTAGTCGTCGGAGTGGTGGCGGCCGGCCATGAAGTTCAAGAACTCGCGGACGAACGCGGCACGGGTCAGGCGGGCCGGCGCGCCGGCCTCGCCGAGGTCGTGGTCGAACGCCACGCGGAAGAGCCTGCGGTGTTCTTCGGCGTCGATGACCTGGTCGTCGTCGGTGTCGGTGACGTCGAAGAGCACCTCGGCGACCCGGATGAGGGCGGGGCCGCTCATGGTGGCGGCCGTCGCGGCGTACTCGGGCCCGCTGACCCGTCCGTCGTGGTCGGTGTCGAGGGCGGCCTGGAGTTCGCGCCACCAGTCGGAGAAGGCGGCGAACAGGCGGTCTTCGTTCCGTACCCCCAGGTCGAGGCGGGTGGCGATCTCCCGGGCCATCGCGGCGAGGTCGGGCCAGTCGAGGTAGCCGTTGCCGGTCTGGTCCAGCACCTCGGCGAAGAAGCGCATGGCCGACGGCGGCGCCTCGGCGGCCGTCTCGCGGGCCGGGATGAGGAGGCGGAGCAGCGCCCCGGCCTTGGCCGTGCCGCGGCGCAGCCCCGCGAACGGGTCGT
>NZ_JBHLZP010000306.1:0-9944 GCF_042429965.1 Actinoallomurus acaciae | reverse complement strand
CACGGCGGCGCGGGAGATGCTGCGCCAGCGGCGGCTGGCGGCCGTGCGGCAGATCGTGGTCCGCATGACGGTGTACGTGGCCGCTGCGGTCGCCGCGCTGGTCTGCGCGGCGCCGTTCCTGTGGGGCCTGGTGACCGCGTTCGAGCGCGACGCGCCCGGCGCGCGGCACCGGCCGACCACCGAGCACGTCCGTGCCCTGTTCCACTCGCGGTTTCCGACGTTCGTGGCGAACACGCTGGTGGTCGGCGGCCTGGTCGTGGTCGTCACGCTGGCGCTCGCGCTGCCGGCGGCCTACACCCTGTCCCGGCTGCACCGCTCGTGGGGCAGGCGGGCGGCGATCGCGATCCTGCTGGTCTACCTCGTGCCGCCGCCGCTGCTGTTCCTGTCGCTGTCACGGGTGGTGGCGACGCTGGGCCTGGCCGACTCGATCTGGTCGCTCGTCCTCGTGCAGCCGACCGTGACGGTCCCCGTGTCGGTCTGGCTGCTCGCGGCGTTCCTGCGCGCCGTGCCGGTCGACATCGAGGAACAGGCGATGGTCGACGGGCACAGCCGCTTCGGTGCGTTCGTCCGTGTCGTGGCGCCGCTGGTGCTTCCGGGAGTGGCGGCCGTCATCGTCCTCACCTTCACGCTGGCCGCCGGGGAGTTCACCTACGCGCTGACGTTCATCTGGTCGGACGCGAACATGCCGGTGAGCACCGGGCTGCCGGCACGGCTCGGCGGCGGCGACCCGATGCTGTGGCGGTCGGTGCAGAGCGGCGCGGTCTTCGTGGCCGTCCCGCTCGCGATCGCGTGCGGGCTGTTCCTCGACCGGTTCGTCGCCGTTCTCGCGGAGGGCGCGCACCGGGACTGACGGCCGCCTCTCCCGGGACGGTCAGGTCTCCGCCACGCGCGGGCCGGCGTCGGCGGCCCGGCGGGCCACCGGGGCCATCCACAGGTAGTACAGGGCCGAAGCGACGATCAGACCGATGATCCAGGAGATGTCGGCGCCGCCGAGGTGCTTCACGAACGGCCCGGTGAAGAACGTCGAGCTGACGAACGGGATCTCGACCAGGACGCCGATCACGTACGCCCCGATGGTGCGCCGGTTGAACCCGCCGTACACGCCGTCCGGGCGGAAGATCGCGTCGATGTCGTACCGCTCCTTGCGGACGAAGTAGAAGTCGATCAGGTTGATCGCCGTCCACGGGATGAGGAAGTAGGCCAGGAACAGGATGAAGTTCTCGAAGTTCTCCAGGAAGTCGGCGCTCGCGGCCAGGGCGACGACCGTGCCCACAACGGCGGCGATCAGCACGAAGGCCAGCCGTACGCCGGTGTTCATCCGCATCGGGCGCAGCGCGGTCAGCGTGGTGGTCGCCGACATGAACATGCCGTAGAGGTTCAGCACGTTCACCGCGACGATGCCGAGCACGATGATCAGCGAGAACGCCCAGTGCGGATCGGCCAGGCCGACGACGAACGAGACGGAGCCGCCCTCGAAGGACTTGGCCGCCACCGCGGCGCAGACGCTGCCGAACGCCATCATCCAGACGGTGCCGATCACGCTGCCCGCGTAGGTCCACCAGAACGCCGCCCGGACCGACGTGTCCTCCGGCAGGTAACGGGAGTAGTCGGCCACGTACGGCGCGAAGGTGATCTGCCAGGTCGCGGCGATCGCCACCACGAGCAGGAACGTGCCCGCGCCGACGTGCCCGGAGTGCCAGACCCGGCCCACGTGGTGCCCGCTCAGCAGGCGGTACGTGAGGTAGAGGAAGCCTGCCGCGGCGATGAGGCTGACCCACTGTTCGTACTGGTGGATCAGCCGGTATCCGTAGGCGGCGAGCACCGTGCAGACCGCCGACACGATGATCGTGGCGGGGGTCCGGCCGATCCCCCACCAGCCGGCGAGCGCCGAACCGCCGAGCACCGCGCTGGTGGCGAAGAAGCCGACGTACATGAGGACGACGAGCAGCAGCGGCAGGATCGCCCCGTAGAACCCGAACTGCGCGCGGCTCTGGATCATCTGCGGGATGCCGAGCTTCGGCCCCTGGGCCGAGTGGAGGGCCATGAAGATCGCACCGAGCAGGTTGCCGATGACCAGGGCGACGATCGCCCAGGGCAGCGGAAGCCCGAGGACCACACCGAGCGCACCCGTCACCGCGGTGGTGACCTGCATGTTCGCGCCGAACCAAACGGTGAACAGCCGCCACACCGACCCGTGCCGCTCTTCGGGCGGAACGAAGTCGATCGACCGCTGCTCGACCCCCAGGGTTCCGCCCTGCCCGGCGCTCTGAGCACCGCCGACCTGCTGTTTCGTCATGCGCGCACTCTCACGCCCCCATCGGGCGTCCCGCAAGAGCCGTCTCGGGCGAAATGTCTGAGATCCGAGACAAGGAGGCTCCGCTCATGTCCCGCTCCGGTGGAACGCGTCGAGGAGGTCCAGCTCCTCCTCGGAGAGCCGCAGGGCGCCCGCGGCCACGTTGGCGGCCAGGTGGTCGCGGTCGCCGGTGCCGGGGATGACCAGCACGTGCGGCCCGCGGTGCAGCGCCCACGCCACCCGCACCTGCGCCGCGCTCGCCCCGTGCGCCCGCGCGACGGCGAGCACCTCGCCTCGATCGGTCCCACGGACGCCCGCCTGCCCTCCGGTGCCCGCGATCGCGTAGAACGGCACGAAGGCGATGCCCTGCTCCCCGCAGACGCGGACGAGCTCCTCCTGGTCGGCGCGCACGCCGAGGCCGTACATGTTCTGCACGCAGACCACCGGCGCGATGGCCTGGGCCTCGGCGAGGTGGTGCGGCCGGACGTTCGACAGGCCCAGGTGGCGGATGAGCCCGGCCTCGCGGAGCCCGGCCAGCGCGCCGAAGCGCTCGGCGATCGAGTCGGTGCCGACGATCCGCAGGTTGACCACGTCGAGGTGGTCACGGCCGAGCTGGCGCAGGTTCTCCTCGACCTGGCCGCGCAACCGCGCGGGGCCGGCGTGGGGCAGCCAGGCGCCCGACGGGTCGCGGCCCGGTCCGACCTTGGTGGCGATCACGAGATCGTCCGGGTACGGGGCCAGCGCCCGGTTGATCAGCTCGTTGGCGGAGCGCCGCGACGAGAAGTAGAACGCGGCGGTGTCGATGTGGTTCACCCCGAGCTCGACCGCGTCGCGCAGCACACCGATCGCCTCGTCGCGGTCACGGGGCACGGCGTCGGCCGCGAACGCCTCTCCGGTCTGGGGCAGCCGCATCGCGCCGAATCCGATCCGGTTGACCCGCAGGTCACCGAGGGTCCAGGTCCCCGCGGCCGCCGCGGGCGTCGTCTCTGAGGTCATGCGGAGATGATCCTGACGAGGTAGCCTGCCGGGCAATTGATTGCAGAATGCGCGAATCTCGGGGTGGGGTGTGCTCGCTGAGCTGACCTTTTCGGTGAGCGATCTGGTGGAGATGCGGTTCGCCCGCTCACCGATGTGGGAGGTCGGGCCGAGCAACCGGCTGCTGCGGTCCGGATCCGCGCATCCGGTGCACCGGAGCTGGATCGAGCAGGTACGACCGCGGCTGGCGAGCGCGGGCCTCGACCGGGGATGGCTCGCCGAGCTGGTCCCGCCCCACGGGTACGTTCCCGACTTCCTCAATCCGGCGCCGGCCGGGCCGGCTCCTGCCCTGGCGGACGAGCTCGCCCGGATCCGGGCCGTTCCCGCCGCCCGCGTACGCCGTGACCTGGACCGGCTGAGACGCGAACAGGGACGTCTCGGGCCCCGGCTGAGCCGCCTGTACACCGACCCGCCGGCCCATCTGGCACGGGTCACCGAAGAGATCGAGTCCTACTGGGAGCTGGCGCTGGCCCCGTACTGGTCAAGGATCCGCGCGGTGCTCGACGCGGACGTCTTCCACCGTGCCCGCCAGGTCGCCGAGCACGGCGCGGGTCACCTCCTGAGCGATCTGCACCCCTCGATGAGCTGGAGCGACGACGCGCTGCGGCTGACCCGCCGGCAGCGGCCGCTGTCGCGGGGGGCGGCGGGCACGGGGCTGCTGCTGATCCCCTCGGTCTTCACCGGACCGGCCCTGTTCACCCGCGTGTCGCCGCCGGATCCGCCGCAGCTGGCCTATCCCGCACGCGGCACCGGCACGCTGTGGCGGCCACGGTCCGTGACCGGCAGCGCCGCCCTCGCCGCCGTACTCGGCCGATCGCGGACCCTCCTGCTGACCGAGCTGGAGATCCCGGCCTCCACCACCGAGCTCGCCCGGCGTACGGGACTGTCGCCCGCCGGGGTCTCCCGGTGCCTCACGGCGCTGCGCGACGCGGGCATCGACAGCGCGCACCGCGCCGGCCACTCGGTGCTCTACGCCCGCACGGCCGCCGCCGAGTCCGTCCTCGCGGCGCCCGGCGACCGGTTCTCGTCCTCCCACGCGAGCGGGCCGCCGGGAAATGTCAGTGCCGGGGCGTACGGTGCGCGGCATGACGACATGGGCGGAGTTCGAGGCGACGGCACCCGAGCTGGCGGCGCTGGGTGAGGCCCGGTTCCGCGCCAGCGGGCTGGCGCTCGTCGGCACGTTGCGGGCGAACGGCTGGCCGCGCATCACCCCGGTCGAGCCCAGGCTCGTCGACGGCGAGTTGCAGCTCGGCATGATGTGGCAGTCGCTGAAGGCCCTCGACCTGCTCCGCGACCCGCGGTGCACGGTGCACAGCACCACCTCCGACAAGGGCGGCGCCGAGGGCGACTTCAAGGTGTACGGCACGGCCGAGCACGTGACCGACCCCGCACGCCGCGAGCGGCACTGCCAGGTGACCGAGCAGGAGATCGGCTGGCGGCCGGCCGACGACGAGTTCCACGTGTTCTCGATCGACGTCCGGGAGGTCGCCTACGCCCTCTTCGCCGGCGATGAAGACGACCCGAAGATCTATTCCTGGCGTCCGGGGGGCGATCTTCGGCGGCTGCACGTGCGGTCCTGATAGGACTGGGATAAGCGTCCGGCCGACCGGGTCACCCGGCCCGCGTGCAGGGGGCCGGGCGCACCAACCGCGATCTCAGGAGGTTGCCATGGTCGGCAGGCCGCCCCTTCCGCACGATTTTCTCCCCCAGGTCGAATCCTTCTCGGTGACCAGCGACGACATCGCGGACGGCGAGCGTCTGTCCAACGCCCACGTCTTCAACGACTGGGGCTTCAGCGGCGACAACATCTCGCCGCAGCTGCGCTGGTCGGGATTCCCGGCCGAGACCAAGAGCTTCGCCGTCACCTGCTACGACCCCGATGCGCCGACGGGCAGCGGCTTCTGGCACTGGGTGCTGTTCGACATCCCGGCGTCGGTGACCGAGCTCCCGGCCGGCGCGGGCGGCGGTGACTTCAAGGGCCTGCCGCAGAGGGCCGTGCACGCGCGCAACGACTACGGCAACAAGGAGTTCGGCGGCGCGGCTCCGCCTCCGGGCAGCCCGCACCGCTACGTCTTCACCGTGCACGCGCTGGACACCGAGTCCCTGGGCCTCCCCGCCGACACCGCACCGGCGGTGGTGGGCTTCAACATCACGGCCCACACGCTGGCCCGCGCCCAGATCATCCCGGAGTACGAAAGCTAGGACGGCGGCCGAGCGGCGGAGGAGGGGGTCGGCCTGGTGCCGGTCGTCGGCTCTTCGCTCTCGCGGGAGCGTGCCGGACGGCTCCGCCGTCCGGCACGCTTTCATGAAATGGGCGCGGCGAGACGCCGCCTGGACGTTCCCACGGCATGACCGCGGGGCCTTGGGACAGGGCCCCGCATCGTCGAGGGCGGGCGGCGCACGCCCGTGAAGGTGCGTTCGGAACACGGACCGGAAAGGTTTCCGGGGCCGTACCTGCTCGGCACGGCCCCGAAACCAAGCCCCGGCGGCGCACCCCCCGGGACCCCTGTGACCCGTGGGCCGACTCCCCAGCCCCGTTGGTCACCTCCGGACCCCCAGGGACGCCGGCCGTCGTCACATCTGGACCTGGGCCGCCGTTCGCACACCGGCCCAGGCCATCTCATGATGGACGGCGGCGCCATCGTTCCGCTTCGCGTCCGCTATCGGTCGGGGTCACCCGATCCGATGCCGCGTGCGGTGGGACCGGTCAGATCGACGGACCGGCCGCTGCCACATCGTGTGCGCTGGTTTCTCCACCTGCGACGATCCCCTGGAACGGGAACCGCTCGGCGCCGAACGCCGGCTTGAGATCCGTCAGCCACTTGGCCGCTGGATCGTACTCGGCGAAGAAGGGTTTGTTCACGAACTCCGGGTCGCGGCACTGGATGAAGTGCAGGACGAAGAGCTTCTCTCCACCGACCTCGACGACGCCGTCGATGCAGACCTTGCCCGGCGTGGCGGACATGGACGGCCCGCGGACCGTACGGCAGAGACCGGAGACGTTCTTGTAGGCGTCACGGAACACCTCGTAGGCGCGCCCGAGCGTCACCGCGAAGTAGTCCTGCGGGCCCGTGTCCCGTTCGATGAACATGTAGTACGGCACCATGCCCATCCGGAGCTGGCGACGCCACATGCTCTCCCAGAGTTCGGGTGAGTCGTTGATCGTACGGATCAGCGGGGCCTGCGTGCGGATGACGGCCCCGGTGTCGCGGATCCGGCGGACCGCCTCGGAGACCATGGCCGGCTCCAGCTCCCGCGGGTGCGTGAAGTGGGCCATGAACGCGAGGTTCTTGCCGGCGTTGGTCACCTGCTCGAACAGGCGGAGCGTGTCGTCGGCGTCGGGGTCGGTCACCCAGCGCTGCGGCCAGTACGCCAGGGCCTTGGTGCCGATGCGGATCGACTCGATCTGCTCGACCTCGAGCAGGGGCTCGATGTAGCGGCGGAGCACCGGCTCGCCCATGATCATCGGGTCGCCGCCGGTGAACAGGATACTGGTCACCTCGGGGTGGCTCCCGAGGTACTGCTTGAGCCGGTCGATGTCGTCGGCCGCCATCTTCAGGTCGGGCTCGCCCACGAACTGAGCCCAGCGGAAGCAGTACGTGCAGTACGCGTGACACGTCTGGCCCTGTTTGGGGAAGAACAGCACAGTCTCGTGGTACTTGTGCTGCACGCCCGGCATCGGCTCCTCATGGAAGCTCGGGATGTTGAGCTGCAGCTGACCGGCGGGATGGGGGTTGAGCTTCATCCGCACCTGGTGGGCCAGTGCCTCGATCTCCGCCTTGGGGGCTTCCCGCCGGAGGAGGTCGGACAGCCGCGCGACGTCCTCGGGGGGAAGCATGTCCTCTTGGGGGAAGACGAGCCGATAGATCGGATCGTCGGGTGCGGCGGACCAGTCGATCAGCTCGTCCAGGACGTAGCTGTTGGTACGGAACGGCAGGACCGTCGCGACCGCCCTGGTGCCCAGGCGCTGCTCGGCGGTCAACCCGGCGCGGGCGGTGAGCTCATCCAGGTGTTTCGCCGTGAAGGCGCGGAATCGGCGGCCGGTGGTTCGCACAGCGGCCGGCGCCGCGTCGTTGACCAAGGTCACGTGTTGTTACTCCTTTGACATCGAGGGAAAGCGTGCGACGCGCCGCATCCGCCCAGGCGGGGCCGTGCGGACGCTCGCTGGCAGGTTGTTTCGCCTCCTTCACGCTCGACTACGGCATCGCAGGTCGCGACACCGTCACGCTCCCCGCCCCATTGAACCCTGAATCTCCCGTTTCTTACGAATCTGATACCCGTAGGAGTGCTTATCGATACGCGGACACTAGGGCTACTGACCTCTCAACGTCACAATCGACTCAAAAGTGTCAGCTCGACACGCACTGTCAGGCTCGATCCGAGTAAGCGGTCTGCGACATACTGTGTAACCCCAGTCCCGCTACGCGACAGAAGTCACTGTGCTGCTCCCGCAACGACACCCCCGGCCCACGTGGAGCGATCGTGGGTAGACATCGCAAGAAGCAACGCCGGCAACGCCGCCGGGCAAGGATCGCGCTGGTCGCGGCCGGCCTGCTGGTCCCGCTGACCGGCGGCGCCGCGGTGTTCGCGGCCACCGACCGAGCCGATACGCCCGCGGCCCAGGCGCCGAAGACGGGCAACGGAGCGATCCGCCGGGCCTACGCCGGCAGCGCCCCGCGCTCGCGGCCGACCGCCGAAGCGCCACCCTCGTCCGCACCGGCCCGTACGCCGGCCGCGTCCCCGTCGCCGTCCCCGTCGACGGGACCGCGGATCGGCTTCGCCCCGTACGCCGACGTGCTGTCCTGGCCGCCGCCGGACCTGTCCAAGACCAACGTGAAGACCTACACCATGGGGTTCGTCTCGGCCGGCGGTGGATGCTCGGCCGCCTGGGGCGGGCTGTCCCCGGTCGACGCCGCGTTCGCGGTGCGCCGGATCAAGGACGTTCCGGGGAAGGTCGTCGTGTCCTTCGGCGGCCCGCACGGCACCGAGCTCGCGCAGAGCTGCGAGAGCGTGGACTCCCTGGTCAAGCAGTATCGCAAGGCGATGGACGCCACCGACCCGGCGGGGCTCGACTTCTACCTCACCGAGGGCACGCTGTCCGACACCCTGTCCGTACAGCGCCGTACGCAGGCCCTGACCCGGATCCAGCGCGACGACCTGCCACTGTCGATCACGCTGCCGCTGCACCGCTCCGGACTGTCCGCGAGCGCGCTCGCGGCGCTGCGCTCGGCCGTCGCGGACGGTCTGCGCGTCTCGGTCGTCAACCTCGTCCCGGCGGACGGCGCGGGCCAGTCGATCACCGCCTCCGCGACCGCCGCGCACACCCAGCTGATGCGGCTTTACCACCTCGGCGACGCACAGACGTGGCAGCGCATGGGGGTGACCCCGATCATCGGCGTCGCGGGCGTGGACACGCAGTTCCGCCCGGCCGACGCCCGGCAGTTGCTCACCTGGGCCACCGCCCGTGGTCTCGGACGCCTCTCGATGTGGACCGTCACGCGCGACAACCCGTGCACCGCGGACACGAGCGTCGCCGGCAACACGTGCAGCGGCCTGGACGAGGACTCCGGGGTCTTCACCAAGATCCTCGAGGACTACTGACGCACCGGCTCCGCGGTCAGGCCGCACCGGCCTGACCGCGCACCCGGCCGCGATCAGCCCCGGGCGAGCGGCGCGGGTGCGAAGTGTCGTGTCGGACCGTCCGACGCGGTCCGGTCCTCCTGGGTCCGAAAGCTCCGTCCGCTCTTCCCCGGGCGATCTCCAACCCGCCGATATGGCACGCGTCCGGGCAGGTCACAGGCCTGGTCGGTCGTTCGTCTCCGGTTGTGAGTCCTTATGCTTGGACTCTGGGCGGGGGGAGCCTAAGCCGTGACTGTGAGCTCGTACGGGGGTTCACGCGAGCCGGGCATGGTGCCGGCATTCGCGTGGCTGCTTGCCGCCATCGCCGGGGTCACGTACGCGTCGTGGCTCCTGCAGTTCTTCCTCAACCCCGAGCTCGACCCGGTCAACGGCTACGTCAGCGAGCTGTCCGCCAGCGACCAGCCGTACCACCTCCTGTTCTCCGCCGGTGACTTCGTCTCCGGCCTGCTGACGATCATCGTGGTGGTGGCCGTGCTGCGCGCGGTGCGCCCCCGGGGCCATGCGCTGGCCGGCTGGCTGGCGCTGTTCCTGTTCGGCGTCTTCTCGATCGCCGACTCGCTGTTCGCGATGGACTGCGCGCCCAACTCCGACACGACGTGTGCGCTGCGGGAGCGTGCCGGGAAGGTCTCCTTCGCGCATCAGTTCCACAGCGTGACCAGCGTCTGCGTCGTGACGGCGGGCATCGTCAGTCTCGTCGCCCTCACCATCGCCTCACGGCGGCACCGCCGCTGGCCCGTGATCGCCCGCTGGAGCTGGCTGCTGCTGGTCGTGGAGACCGTGACGGCCGTGGCCACGCTGCCGCTGATGTACTTCGGCGTCCTCCTCGGCGTGATGGAGCGGTTCCAGGTCGCGATGATCTCGGTCTGGCTGTTCGTGATCGCCGCCCAGCTCCACGCCGACCGCCGCCGCGCGCCGGTCCCCGAGCCGCCGCCGATTCCCGGACCGCCGCCCGTTCCGGATCCGCCGCCGGGCGGCG
>NZ_JBHLZP010000305.1:0-10529 GCF_042429965.1 Actinoallomurus acaciae | reverse complement strand
CCCCGCCACCTCCCGTGCCCGGCCGCCCACCGCGACCAGCACGGACGCCATGAGCGACCGCCCCGCCATCTCCCCCGTCCGGCGTCCCGTCTCCCCCGTCCGGTGCCCCATCGCCGCCAGCGGGAACACCATCACCCACCGCCCCGCCACCTCCCGTGCCCGCCGCACCGCCGCGACCGGCGAGGACGCCATGAACGGCCGCCCCGCCGCCTCTCCCACCTAGCGCTCCGCCACCACCAGCGGAAACACCATCACCCACCGCCCCACCACCTGCCACGCCCGGCACCTCACCGGAACCGGCAGGAACACCGTCACCGACCGCCCCACCACCCCCCACGCCCGGCGCCCTATCGCCGCCGGCGGGGACACCATCCCCCGCCACCTCCCGTGCCCGGCCGCCCACCGCGACCAGCACGGACGCCATGAGCGACCGCCCCGCCATCTCCCCCACCCGGCGCTCCGCCACCACCAGCGGAAACACCATGACCAACCGCCCCACCACCTACCGCGTCCGGCACCTCACCGCCACCAGCGGAAACACCATCACCGGCTTCCCCGCCACCTCCCACGCCCGGCGCCCCACCGCCACCAGCGGAAACACCATCACCCACCGCCCCGCCACCTCCCACGCCCGGCGCCCCACCACCAGCATGGACGCCCTGAGCGACCGCCCCACCCTCTCTCCCGTCCGGCGCCCCACCTCCGCCAGCGAGGACCCCCTGAGCAGCGACCGGCCCGCCGTCTCCCCCGTCCGGCGCCCCATCGCCACCAACGGGAACACCATCACCCGCCGCCTCGCCATCTCCCACGTCCGGCGCCTCGCCGGGACCCGTGAGAGCACCATCGCCGGTCGCATCGTCGTCATCACCGGCGGTGGGCTCATCGGTGCCGTCGGCGGGGGTCGCGGGCGCCGGGTGCGCGACGGCGACGGTGTCCGGCGCCCTCGGGGCGTCGCCGCGCGACGGCGGTGTCTCGACGTCGGCGGTGGCGTCCGGTGAACCGGCCGTCTCCTCGGACGCCCCGTCCTCCGGACGGGATTCGGCGGGTCGCGCCGTGTCCTCTGTCTCCGGGTCCTCCTCCGCCGGGCCGGTCTTGCCCGCGGATCCGCCGGGGGCGGGCGTGTCCTCGTTCTCGACGCGCGCGTGGCGGGGCGGGATGGCCAGCCGCAGGACGTCGGCGAGGGTGCCCGCGTAGCGGTCGGCGAGCTCCCGGGCGAGCGCGGCGATCTCCGGGGCCAGGACCGGCTCCGGGGAGGTGACGCGCTCCAGGTAGGCGAGGCGGCCCCCGTGGTCGCTCTTGTCCACGCGTTCGAGCAGGAAACCGTCCATGAGCTGGCCCGCGAACCGGACCCGTACCCGGCATCCGGGGACGGCCGCGTCGTCCAGCGTCGAGGGGACCAGATAGTCGAACGGGCGGTCCAGATGCGGAAGCGGCGTGTCCACGGCCACCCGCGCGACCGGGAGCGTCTCCGCGGGCCTGCGGGCGTTCTTCTTGGCGGTGCCGTTCTTCTTCGCGGTGCGCCCGCCCTGCCCGGGGCCGCGGTCCCGCGCGCCTCCGCCGGCCGGCGCGGGTGCCGCGGACTCCGGAAGGTCGCCCATCCCGGGAAGCACACCCATGTCCACGCCGTCGGTCACCCTT
Organism: Actinoallomurus acaciae; assembly: GCF_042429965.1. Classification (NCBI taxonomy): domain Bacteria; kingdom Bacillati; phylum Actinomycetota; class Actinomycetes; order Streptosporangiales; family Thermomonosporaceae; genus Actinoallomurus; species Actinoallomurus acaciae. The sequence continues at coordinate 8,891 of NZ_JBHLZP010000305.1, read as the reverse complement.
CCGTCCTACCAGACCTCCCCGCTCCGAACGCGCGACCACGACCGAACACCTGCACCGGCCACAGGCCGGGCCCGAAGACCGGAGGCCCCGCGGGCCGTCAGGCGTCTTCGCGGACGGCCCTCAGGGCATGCTCGGCCGCCACACGCTTGGGCACCACCATGCGCCAGGCGTCCAGGACGAGCTCGTGCATCTCCTCCACCGAGATGGCGTCCAGGCGAACCTCGATCCAGTTGAAGCGCTGGTCCGACACCCGGGGCATCAGGAATTTCTCCGGCTCGGCGGCGATCATCGCCTCCCGCTCCTCCTTGGGGAAGCCGCAGCCCATCGTGGTCTCGTCCCGGGACAGGGCAGCGTAGACGATCTTGCCGACGCGGAACTTCACCCGGTCACGGATGAGGTGTTCCTCCGAGCGCGGCAGGGTGGACGTCAGGCGGCGGATGTCGTCGATCGTGACCATGGGCCGGGCTCCTCCGTGTCGGCGGCCCTCAGCATGTCACCCGCCACCGACAGACCGCGGCTGCGTCACCGTGACGATCGAGGTCGGCAGTCCGGGGAGCCGTTCCTCGATCTCCGCACGCCGCAGCCGAACGGGCCGGGCATCGCCGTCGACCCGGGTCGAGACCAGACCGCTCGACCGTGGAGACCTCGACCGGCAGGCCGCCGCAGGTCACCTCCCCGCCGACGTCGAGCAGCCGCACGATCCGCAGCCGAACGGGATCGGCGAGCGCCCGCAGGACCGTACTCACGTCGCCATCGTCGCGGCCGGACGGCTCATCACGGTCTTCGCACCCGCGTCCGCGCCGCCGCCCGACCTCCCCGGCGCGTGCTGGTCACCGCGTTCGCCGTCGGCAACTCGGCGACAGCGCCCGGCCACGGACTCGCCTCACGCGCGGTGACCGCCGTGGGCACGCGATCCCCACGGGTGATGACGAACATCACGTCCCCGCTCATCGACTCCGCCGCCCGCAACGCAGCGACGGACTCGCCTCACGCGCAAACACCGCCGCAGGCACGCGACCGCGACCGTGATGACGAACATCACGTCCTCACTCATCGACTCCGCCGCACGCAACGCGGCCACGGACCCACCTCACACGCGAACACCGCCGCAGGCACACGACCGACATCACGTCCCCGCTCGTCCTCAGGGCTCCGCTCGGCACCCTCATCGGCGGTGCGCTCGATCGGCGGACGACCATGTGGTTCGTCACCGCGCTCGCGCCCGCCGCCGTACCGCCCGTCGGTCTCCGCCTGCCCGGCTTCAAGACCCGCGCCGTACGGCGGCCTGCGCCGGCCGATCGGCGGGTCCTCGCCGCCATGCCGGGGATCGTTCGCGGCGGCGGTCGCGGCGCTGCCCGGGCCGTTCTCCTTCACCGCGCCCCAACAGCTCCGGCTCGCCGTACCGCGCTCCGCCCAGCGATGTCGGGCCGCACCTGCTCGCGGCGGTGCTCAGGCCGGAGTGAACGTGACCGGCACCGCCTTCGGGCCGCGCAGGCTCGCGACGTGCCAGCGCAGTTCCTCGAACGGTACGGCCAGGGCCAGGTCGGGCAGCCGCCGCAGGATCGTGCCGATGGCGATCTCGCCCTCCAGCCGGGCGAGAGGCGCGCCGAGGCAGTAGTGGGCGCCGTGCCCGAACGCCAGGTGCGTGTTCTCCGTACGGGTGACGTCGAGCCGGTCGGGGTCGGCGAAGTGCTGCGGGTCGCGGTCCGCGATGGCCGTGGCGATCAAGACCGTGTCCCCTCGCGGGATCCGCACGCCGCCGATCTCGACGTCCTCCGTCGGGAACCGGATCACCCCGGGGTCGACCGGCCCGTCGTAGCGCAGAAGCTCCTCCACCGCCCCGGGCAGCAGCCCCGGGTCGTCGCGTACGAGCTTGAGCTGTTGCGGATGGGCCAGCAGCGTCGCCGTGCCGCCGGCGATGAGGTTGACCGTGGTGATGTACCCGGCGACCAGCAGGAGGAAGGCCATGGCGACCAGTTCGTCCTCCTCCAGGCGCCCCTCGTCGTCGCGCGCGGTGATCAGCGCGCTCAGCAGGTCGTCGCCGGGGCGGGCCCGCTTGTCGGCGATCAGTCCTTCGAGGTAGGCCCACATCCTCCGCCACGCGTGGTCCACCGCGTCCCGGTCGAAGCGTTCCTGCGTGAGTATGGCGTCGGTCCACTCCTGGAAGCCCTCGCGGTCGGCGACGGGCACGCCGAGCAGTTCGCAGATGACGGTGACCGGCAGGGGCAGGGCCACGTCGGCGACCAGGTCGGCGCGGCCCGCGGGCAGGACGGTGTCGATCAGGCCGTCGGTGATCTCCTGAACCCGGGGCCGCAGCGCGGCGACGCGGCGGGCGGTGAACGCCTTGGAGACGAGGCGGCGCAGCCGGGTGTGGTCGGGCGGCCCGACCCTGATCATGCTCCGCAGGAACGACTCGCGCTCGGCCGAGGGCAGCAGGTCCAGCAGGTGGCTGTCGGTCGCGTCCCGCAGGTCGCTGCTGAAGCGCGGGTCCGACAGCGCGGCCGCCCCGTCCTCGTACCGGGTGACCAGCCACGCCTCGATGCCGCGTACGGTCGCCACGCGGCGTACGGGCCCCTCTTGACGCAGCCTCTTGTAGAAGGGGAACGGGTCCGCGACGAACGCCGGGTCGTCGTACGGGAAGACCTCCGGCTCACCCACCGGGCACCTCCTCCTCCCGCCCCATCGCCACTACGGACTGTGCCCGCCGGGACACGCGCCCAAGCACGCGAAAGGGCGGCCCCGGCCGATGCCGGGACCGCCCTCGTGGCCGAAGGGCTCAGAGGCCGGCGGCCTCGCGCAGCGCGTCGGCGCGGTGCGTGGTCTCCCACGCGAAGTCCGGCTCCTCGCGGCCGAAGTGGCCGTACGCCGCCGTCTGGGAGTAGATCGGGCGGAGCAGGTCGAGGTCGCGGATGATCGCGGCCGGGCGCAGGTCGAAGACCGCGAGCACGGCCTCCTGGATCTTCTCGGCCGGGAGCTTCTCGGTGCCGAAGGTCTCGACGAACAGGCCGACCGGGTGCGCCTTGCCGATGGCGTACGCGACCTGGGCCTCGCAGCGGTCCGCCAGGCCCGCGGCGACGACGTTCTTGGCCACCCAGCGCATGGCGTACGCGGCGGAGCGGTCCACCTTGGACGGGTCCTTGCCGGAGAAGGCGCCGCCGCCGTGGCGGGCCATGCCGCCGTAGGTGTCGATGATGATCTTGCGGCCGGTGAGGCCGGCGTCGCCCATCGGGCCGCCGATCTCGAAGCGGCCGGTCGGGTTGACCAGCAGACGGTAGCCCTCGGTCGCCAGGTCGAGGTCGGCGACGACCGGGTCGACCACGTGCTCCTTGATGTCCGGCGTCAGCAGGTCGCTCAGGCTGATGTCCGGGGCGTGCTGGGAGGAGACGACGACGGTGTCGAGGCGGACCGGGCGGTCGCCGTCGTACTCGATGGTGACCTGGGTCTTACCGTCGGGACGCAGGTAGGGCACCAGACCGTTGTTGCGGACCGCGGACAGCCGGGCGGCGAGCCGGTGCGCGAGGGTGATCGGCAGCGGCATCAGCTCGGGGGTCTCCCGGCAGGCGTAGCCGAACATCAGGCCCTGGTCGCCGGCGCCCTGGCGGTCGAGGTCGTCGGTGCCCTCGCCCTCGCGGGTCTCGTACGCGTCGTCGACGCCCTGGGCGATGTCGGGCGACTGGGCGCCGATCGACACGGACACGCCGCACGAACGCCCGTCAAAGCCCTTGCTGGAGGAGTCGTAGCCGATGTCCAGGATCTTCTCCCGGATGACACCGGGGATGTCCACGTACGTCTCGGTGGTGACCTCACCCGCGACGTGGACCTGGCCGGTAGTGATCATGGTCTCGACGGCGACGCGGCTCTTGGCATCGTCCTTCAGCATCGCGTCGAGGATCGCATCGCTGATCTGGTCCGCGATCTTGTCCGGGTGACCCTCGGTCACGGATTCTGAGGTGAACAGGCGACGGGACACGTGCGTGTACTCCTTGCAGCGGCTGCTGACTGACGTAAGCAGAGATGGACTTGCGTTTGTCGGTGGCGAAGTCTACCGAGAACGACTCAAATCCCGATGGGGCGTCTCGGCCTCTTCAGATCATGCGTGCGGCGACGAGATCCCAAACCACGTCGGACAGGGCCTCCTTCGTGCCGCGCGGCACGTCGACGGCCGCACCGTCGGCGGAAAGGATGACCGCGGCGTTGTCCGGGCGGCCGAACGCCAGGTGCTCTCCCACTTGGTTGACGACCAGCAGGTCACAGCCCTTGCGGGCGAGTTTCCGCCGGCCGTTCTCCAGGACGTCGTGCGTCTCGGCGGCGAACCCGACGATCACCCGGTGGCGGGCGTCGCGCGCCTCACGTACGAGCTCGGCCAGGATGTCGGGATTCTCCACGAGATGGATCGGCGCCGGCTCGGCACCGGGCGTCTTCTTTATCTTCACGTCCTCGTAGTCGGCCGGACGGAAGTCGGCCACCGCCGCCGCCATGACCACCGCGTCGGCGTCGGCCGCGGCCTTCAGGACCGCGTCACGCATCTCGCGCGTCGACCCGGTGCGTACGACCTCGGCGCCGGCCGGGTCGGGCAGGGTGACGTTGGCGGCGACCAGGGTGACCCGCGCGCCGCGTGCCAGGGCCGTACGGGCCAGGGCGTACCCCTGCATTCCCGAGGAGCGGTTGCCGATGAAGCGGACCGGGTCGATGGGCTCGCGGGTGCCGCCCGCGGAGACGACGACGTGGCGGCCGGCGAGGTCACGCGCGGTCTCCGTCCCGCCGCGGGCCAGCACCCGCCGGGCGGCCTCGAAGAGCGCGTCGGGCTCGGGCAGCCGGCCCTTGCCCGAGTCGGCGCCGGTGAGCCGGCCCGCCGCGGGCTCGATCACGAGGTTCCCCCGCCGGCGCAGCGTCGCGACGTTGGCCTGGGTGGCCGGGTGCTCCCACATCTCGGTGTGCATCGCGGGAGCGAACACGACCGGGCACCGCGCCGTGAGGAGCGTGTTGGTCAGCAGGTCGTCGGCGATGCCGTGCGCCGCCCTGGCCAGCAGGTCGGCCGTTGCCGGCGCGACGAACACCAGATCGGCGCCCTGCCCGAGGCGAACGTGCGGAACCTCTTCGACGCCGGACCAGACCTCGGTGGTGACCGGCTCGCCGGACAGCGCCGCCCACGTCGGCTCGCCGACGAAGCGCAGGGCGTCACGCGTCGGGATCACCCGGACCCGGTGCCCCGACTCGGTCAGTCTCCGCAGCAGTTCGCAGACCTTGTACGCGGCGATGCCGCCGCCGACGCCGAGCAGAACGCGCGGCCCCTCACTCGCGGACGTCATCGCCACGCCCCGCGGTGCGGCCGGTCACGATCACTTACGGGCCTTCGATGGCCTCGGAGTTGAGCAGGCCCTCGCGGACCTCGCGCAGCGCGATGGACAGCGGCTTTTCCTGGACCTGGGTCTCCACCAGGGGGCCGACGTACTCGAGCAGGCCCTCGCCGAGCTGTGCGTAGTAGGCGTTGATCTGGCGGGCGCGCTTGGCACCCATGATCACAAGGCTGTACTTGCTGTCAACGATCTTCAGCAGATCGTCGATGGGCGGATTGGTGATGCCGTCGGCACCGCCGGGGGCGTTAGAAGCCACTCCCGCGCCTCTCAGTCGTCAGATGGGTGGACAGCCAGCAAGGATATCAGCTCAGCGCAGACGTCCTTGACCGAAGTGTTCACCAGGGTGAGATCGAACTCCTTCTCGGCGGCGAGCTCCTCGCGGGCGGCGGCCAGCCGGCGTTCGATCACCTCGGGGGCCTCGGTGCCGCGGCCGACGAGACGGCGCACGAGCTCCTCCCAGGACGGGGGCGCCAGGAAGACGAGCCGTGCCTCCGGCATGGACGCGCGCACCTGGCGAGCGCCCTGCAGGTCGATCTCGAGCAGGGCCGGCACGCCGGCGGCGAGGTGCTCCAGCACCGCACGCCGCGGCGTACCGTAACGATTCCCCGCGAACTCGGCCCACTCGAGCAGTTCGCCTTCGTCGATGAGCCGATCGAACTCGGCGTCATCGGCAAAGAAGTAATGCACGCCGTGGATTTCGCCGGGACGCGGCGCACGGGTGGTCACCGAGACCGACAGCCACACCTCGGGGTGGGCACGCCGGATCTCGGCGACGACCGTGCTCTTGCCGACGCCGGACGGCCCGGAAAGGACCGTCAGGCGCCCGGACGAGATGGAGCCGCCCGCCGCGGACGCGGCGGAATCGGCCGCGGCGGCCGAACCGCCGCGCCCGTCCGGCGCAAGCCGATCAGCGATTTCCACCGCCGCCGAACTCACGCTCCAGAGCGGCGCGCTGGTTGGCGCCAAGCCCCCGCACGCGGCGGGACTCGGCGATACCGAGCCGCTCCATGATCTGCTTAGCGCGGACCTTTCCGACGCCAGGCAGGGATTCCAGCAGTGCCGACACCTTCATCTTTCCGATTACGTCGTCGGCCTGACCATCTTTCAGAACCTCAGCGAGGGAGGTTCCGCCGTGCTTCAGGCGGTCTTTGACCTCGGCACGCTCTTTGCGGGCCTTGGCAGCCTTCTCCAGGGCTGCGGCGCGCTGTTCAGGGGTTAGGGGCGGAAGCGCCACGCCGGGTCACCTCGTGTTTCCACTCGATTGAGTCGGACGGCTTGGGAACCTAGCGAGTTCAGGGCCCATAAAGCAACGTGAAAGCCCGTTTAGCCCGTCATTAAATTGCAGATGTCACTCTATGGGATGTCCTGAACACGCAGAGTACCCAATCGGGGGGGTTGCTTCACCCCGAACCGTACGACGGCCTGGCGTTTCTTGCGAGGGGCAAACGGCTCAGTCAAGACGAAACGGCGGCGGATGACACTCCGCGGGACACGTTTCGCCGCCCGGCACCTCCTCCGGGACGGTCACTGTCCGCCATCTAACTCCCGAACCCCCACAAGCCGGTCTCCGGGGTCCGCCGACGGCCCTCGCGCGGCGGCCCTCGGCGACACATGCCGGCGACCCGTCGACCCGACGGCCCGCCACCGGTCTCACGGACGCGCCCGGCGTGTCGCTGTCATAACGGGTTGACGGTTTGTGTCACCCGACGGCCGGGCGCCGGGTCGGCTCCCGCCCCCCGGACGCCGCTCTTCGCGACGCGGGCGTCACCCCGGATCGCGTACAGGCCGCCTCGCCGCCGTGGACACCGGCCCCCGATGAACTCTGTGGGGCAACGGGGGTTCGCGAGGCTGCGGCGCTCTCAGGCACGAAAACGCGGCCTTCTCCGGCCGTGAGGGACCTGCGAAAACGGCTACCAGCCTGCTGGAACGTGCCAATTCGGCCTGAAGCCCCCCAGCGTCGAGCGTGAGGTTCCGCGCCTCGGTGCGGCGGTCCGGCGGCGAGGGTGCGGCCGATCCCGGTGAGGCGGATTTCGGCGCGGGGACCGCGCGCACGGCTCGCGGCGCCGCCGAGGGTCAGGACCGCGCCGGGGTTCCTCGGCGGCCTCGTGCCCGGCTGCTGCGGCCGCCGCCGGGCACGGGCGATCGGAACGGCCGATCACGAGCAGGTCCATGCCCGAGGCGAGCGCCCCCTCTTCGTCGTCGTCGCGGCACGACGCGGCGTGATCAAAGTCACCCCCGAGCACTCGACCGAAAAGGAGGGGAGCCGATTCGCGCGGGCGAGTCGTCGCCGGCGGGACATGTGACGGAACGCACAGCCCCCGCGCGGGGGAGACACCGTCGGCGAAGAGGCGAACGTGACGAAGTCGGGCCGACGCTTCAGACACCGCCGCTCGTGCGCGATGGCGGGCGACGTCCCTTGCGACCGCCGTGGCGACGAGACGGCCCCTCAGACCGATACAAAACGAGGCAGCCCCCGCGACCACCGCCGACATCGCAACGATGAGGCGAGACTCTCCGAAACCGGCGTACGCCACCGAACGACAACGATCCCCACGACCACGGCACCCGGACCACGGCGACCAGGCACCATCGCTCCGTGCGCGATGGCCAGCGACACCCCTTTGCGGCCCGCAGCGCCGCAGAACAGCGGCGACCCCCGCGCCCCCACAACCGACATCGCAACGGCGAGTCGAGACCCTCCGAAACCGACGTACGCCACCGAACGGCAACGATCCCCACGTCCGCAGCGCCCGGGCCACGGCGACCAGACACCACCGCGACGCGACAGACCCTCAAACGTCCGAAAACGGCGACAAGCCCTCGACCACCGGCCCACACTCGACGCCGCAACGGTGAGGCGAGACCCGCCGAGAACCGACATACGCCGCCGAACGGCGGCGAAGCGCAGCACCCGGACCACGGCGGTTGGGACGGATTCTCGGGCACTCCCGCCCGTACGGCCAAGAGCCGTAGGACCTTGCAACCGCCGCACACCGACACGGCGGCGATCCCCGCGACCACCTCACCCACGCCCGACAGCGCAGTGATGAGACCAGCCCTCACTCATACAACTCAGGCCGACGGCGATTCCCATGACCACGGCGACCAGACACCGCCGCTCGTGCGCGATGGCCAGCGGCGCCGCAGCGGGCCCTCAAACCGCCGCTAAAGACGGCACACCCGACTCGCACCGGTGAGGCGAACTCCTCCGAAACCGACGTACGCCACCGAACCGCAACGATCCCCACAACCGCAGTACCCGGACCACGGCGACCCGGGCGGAGTCTCGGGCACTCCCGCCTGTACGCCCCTTTCGACCGCCGCACCGGCACGGCAGCGATGAGGCGAGCCCTCAGACCGCCGACAAAACCGCGGCGATCCCCGCGCCCGGCGGCGTGGCGATGAGAGCGGCCCTCAAACGCTCCCGCTCGTGCGGCGTAGGGCGGCGGCGATGCCGGCGGCGGCGGCGCCCGGGTCCGGGGCCGCGGTGATGGGGCGGCCGATGACGAGCAGGTCCGCGCCCGAGGCGAGGGC
>NZ_JBHLZP010000304.1:0-10157 GCF_042429965.1 Actinoallomurus acaciae | reverse complement strand
CGCGAGGTGGTCCGCCGCGCGGCCGGTCGTCTCGTGCAGCGCGTGCCGGACGTCCAGGAGCAGCGCGTAGGCGTCCTTGACGCGGGCGGACGGCGCGGGGGCGACCCAGGCCGCCGCGACCGCCTGGATCGCGTGCACGTCGCGCAGCCCGCCGCGCGACTCCTTCAGGTCGGGCTCCAGGAGGAACGCCAGCTCGCCGGAGTCGTTCCAGCGGGCGCGGGTCATCTCCCGCAGTTCGGGCAGCCGGCGGCGCGCGTCCGAACGCCAGTCGGCGAGCACCGTCTCGCGCACCTCGCGGGTGAGGTCCGGGTCGCCGGCGACGTGTCGTGCGGAGATCAGGCCGAGCACGGCCTTGAGGTCCTCGCGCGCGACGGCGCGGGCCTGGGCGGGCGTGCGTACCGAGTGGTCGAGCCGGAGCCCGGAGTCCCAGATCGGGTACCAGACGCGGTCGGCGAGGGGCGCGATGTCGGGGCGGTCACGGTGCAGGAGCACCAGGTCGACGTCGCCGCCCGGTGTGAGCTCCTCGCGTCCGTGGCTGCCGACCGCGACCAGCGCGACGTCCGGTTCGGCGCCGACCAGCCGGGCCAGCCGGCGGTCGAGCTCGCCGGCGCGGCGGGCGCGTTCGACGCGCAGCAGCGCGCGGTCGCGGGCGTTGCCCTGTTGGGCAGAGCCCGGCTGAGCCATCGCCTCAGCCGGGCTGTGCCCTCCCCCGAGCGTGTTCGTCACCCTTACAGTGCCTCTGGCCCGGTCTCGCCGGTACGCACGCGCACCACGGTGTCGACCGGCACCGACCAGACCTTGCCGTCGCCGATCTTGCCGGTCTGCGCGGCCTTCACGATGACGTCGACGATGTCCTCGGCGTCCTCGTCGTCGACGAGGACCTCCACCCGCAGCTTGGGTACGAGGTCGACCTTGTACTCCGCGCCCCGGTACACCTCGGTGTGACCGCGCTGACGGCCGTACCCGCTGGCCTCGCTCACCGTGAGGCCGTTGACCCCGAAGGTCTCCAGCGCCGCCTTGACGTCATCGAGCTTGAAGGGCTTGATGACCGCCGTGACGAGTCTCATGCCTCAGCCTCCACCTTCTTGTCGCCCGGCTCCGCCGAGCCCTTGGCGTTGTCCGCCGTCAGTGCGGCAAGGATGCCCTGCCCGCCGCCGGAACCGCCGTGCGCCGTGCCGATCTCGTACGCGGTCTCCGCGTGGACGGCCAGGTCGATGCCGGACACCTCGTCCTCCTCACTGACCCGCAGACCCATGATCTTGTCCAGCACCTTGCCGATGATCCAGGTGAGGACGAACGAGTAGACGGCCACCATCACCACACCGATGGCCTGCTTGCCGAGCTGGCTGAACCCACCGCCGTAGAACAGGCCCGCCGGTCCGTCGCCCTTGGCCGGGGTGAGGATGCCGGTCACGGTCGGGGTGGCCAGGAAACCGATCAGCAGGGCGCCCGCCGCGCCGCCGACCGCGTGCACGCCGACGACGTCCAGGGAGTCGTCGAAGCCGAACCTGGTCTTCAGGCCGACCGCCACGGAGCAGAGCGCACCGGCGATGACGCCGAGGATGATCGCGCCGACCGGGTTCACCGAGGCACAGGCCGGGGTGATCGCGACGAGGCCGGCGACCGCGCCGGAGGCCATGCCCAGGGCGGTCGACTTCCCGTAGCGGAACTTCTCCACGATGATCCAGCCGAGCGCCGCGGCCGCCGTCGCCACCTGGGTGTTGATGAACGCCACCGACGCCTGGGCGTTGGCGGCCAGCGCCGAGCCGGCGTTGAAACCGAACCAGCCGAACCACAGCAGACCGGCGCCGAGCAGTACGAACGGAACGTTGTGCGGGCGCATGGGCTCCTTGGGCCAGCCGACCCGCTTGCCGACCACCAGGGCCATGGCCAGACCGGCCATACCGGCGTTCAGGTGCACCGCGGTGCCGCCGGCGAAGTCGAGCGCGCCGATGTGGTCGGCCAGGAAACCGCCGTCCTTGGTGGTGGACGAGTCGCCGAAGAAGAACACCCAGTGCGCCACCGGGAAATACACAATGGTGGTCCAGACGGCCACGAACGCGCACCAGCCGCCGAATTTCACCCGGTCCGCAACGGCACCGCTGATCAGCGCGGGAGTGATGATGGCGAACATGAGCTGGAAGGAGACGAATGCCAGTTCGGGCGACGTGCCGGACGCGGAGAGCAGCGTGTCCTTCAGCCCGACCCGGCCGAACCCGCCGATGAAGCCGTGGTTCCCGACGTCCTTGGCGAAGGCCAGGGAGTAGCCGTAGAGGACCCACAGCACGCTGACGATGCCGATCGTGGCAAAGTTCATCATCAGCATGTTGAGGACGCTCTTGGACCGGGTCATACCGCCATAGAAGAAGGCGAGACCCGGGGTCATGAGAAGCACGAGAGCAGAGCTCGCAAGCAGCCAGGCTGTGTCGCCTGAATTCAACATCTTGAGAACGTCCGGCGGCATGCGGCGTCCCTTCGGGTGAGGTGGTCGATACTGCTCTGGAGCTTCGAGCAGAGCCGTTTCACCTACGGGGCATGAGTGTTTCGGCGGTGTGAAACCATGCCCGCCCATGTTTCCGACGTGTTTCGAAGCATTACGCCCTGCTTCGCGCGCGTTCGCCGCCGCCGGCGCCGCCGGCCGTCCCTTGCGTCATGGGCCGCGGCACCCGGCCCGACGTACAGTGTGAGGACAAGTTCCCAGGTCATCCCTATCAGGACGGGGATCGGCAACGGTGTCTGCTGTGTCGCGCCCCTCCGCCCGGTGGCGTACACGCGGGCTGCCCGCGGAGGTGACGAGTTTCGTCGGACGTCGGCGCGAGGTGGCCGACGTCAAGCGTCTGCTGTCCGGCTCCCGGCTGGTGACGCTCACCGGTGTGGGCGGGGTGGGCAAGACCCGGCTGGCCTACCGGGTCGCCGCGGAGCTGTGGCGCGCGTTCCCCGACGGCGTGTGGCCGGTCGACCTGGCCGAGCTGGAGAACCCCGAGCTGCTCGCGCAGACCGTCTCCGCGGCACTCGGCATCGAGGACCACTCCGGCCGCCTCCCGGTGGAGGCCCTGACCGATCACCTGCGGGACATGACCGCGCTGATCGTCCTGGACAACTGTGAGCACCTCCTGCCCGAATGCTCCGTACTGGCCGACGCCCTGCTGCGCGCCGCACCCTCCCTGCGCGTCCTCGCCACCAGCCGGCAGCTCCTGGGAATCGCGGGCGAGCAGGCCCTGGACGTGCCGGCGCTGCCCATGCCGCTGTTCGGCACCGATCCCGGATCGGTCGAGGCGTCGGCGCGCTACGACGCGGTCCGGCTGTTCGTCGACCGGGCGCGGGCCGTACGCCCCGGCTTCGCGCTGACCGAGGACAACCGCCAGGCCGTCGAGCGGCTCTGCCGCCGCCTCGACGGCGTCCCGCTCGCGATCGAGCTGGCGACCGTACGGCTGCGGGCCCTGTCGGTGCAGCACCTGCTCGGGCGCCTCGACGACCGGTTCCGCCTGCTCGAACGCCGTTCCCGCACGGCGGTCGAACGGCATCGCACGCTGTGGGCGCTGATCGACTGGAGCCACACGCTCTGCACGCCGAAGGAACGGCTGCTGTGGGCGCGCGCCTCGGTGTTCGTCGGCGGTTTCGGCCTGGAGGCGGCCGAAGACGTCTGCGCCGGCGACGGCATCGCCCCCGAGGAGGTGCTGGACCTCGTGGCCGGGCTCGTGGACAAGTCGGTGCTGCTCACCGAGGAGACGGCGTTCGGGGTCCGCTACCGGCTCATGGAGTCGCTGCGGGAGTACGGCCGGGAGCGGCTCGCCGAGTCCGGCGGCACCGACGCCATGCAACGGCGGCATCGCGACCATTTCGCCCAGATGTGCGCCGACACGCTGGCGCCACCGTCGGACGTGTGCCAGCTGAAGCTGCTTCGCCGGGTGAAGCTGGAGACCGCCAACCTGCGCTCGGCGATGGACTACTGCTTCGGCACGCCGGGCGGCGCGGCGTACGGCCTGCGCATGGCCGCCGACCTGCGCAACCACTGGCTCAGCGGTTACCTCGGCGAGGGGCGTCAGCGGTTCGCCCAGGGGCTGGCCCTGCACCGGGCGCAGGACGAGGCGCGGGGCCGGGCCCTGGCGGTGGCCGGCTGGCTGGCCGTGGTCGACGGGCGGCCCGAAGAGGCGATCCGGTTGTTCGACGAGGCGCGGGAGATCGGCGAGCACCTGGGACACGGCGTGATCCTCGCCGACGTCGCCCTCCAGGAGGGGCTGCTGGCGCTGGACCGGGGCGACGCGGAGACCGCGATCACGCGCTGCCGCGCCGCCGCCACCCGGCACCGCGCGGCGGGCGACGTCATGGGCCGCATCCGCGCGGCCCTGTGGCTCGCCGGGGCGCTCACCCTGGCCGGCGACCTGGACGCCGCCGCGCTCACCGCGCAGGAGGGCGTCGCCCTGTGCGAGGCCCACGGCAAGGGCCTGTACCGCGCCCACCTGCTGACCATGCTCGGCGTGGCGCTCTGGCGCCGGGGCGAGACGGCGCGGGCCGGAGCGCTGGTGAGGGAGAGCCTCACCTTCCACCGTGAGCTCGGCAACCCCCGTGGCATCGGCCTCAACATGGCGGTTCTCGCGTGGATCACGACGGCGGACGGCCGGTACGAGCGGGCGGCGCGGCTCCTGGGGATCTTCGAGAGGTTCTCGCGGGAGCCGCGGTCACGGCGGGCGATCGGCGCCCAGGTGGCCGGATACCGGCATCTGCGCCCCTACCAGGAGGAGTGCGTGGCGGAGATCCGGCGCGCGCTCGGTGAGACGGCCTTCGAGGCGACGGTGCGCGGGAACGCCCGGCTCGACGTGGACCAGGCGCTCGCGTACGCGCTGGAGGAGGACGCCGAGGACGTCGCGGAGGCGGACGGTCCGGTGGACGGCTCGTGCCCGACGCCGCTGACCCGGCGCCAGACCGAGGTGGCCCGGCTCATCGGCCGCGGGCTGACCAACCGCGACATCGCCGCCGAGCTGGTGATCTCCCAGCGCACCGCCGAGGGCCACGTGGAGCAGATCATGCACCGGCTCGGATTCGCGTCGCGCGCGCAGATCGCGGTCTGGATCAGTGAGCGCGACGGCGAGAACGGCGCCGGGGTGGACCACCGGGGCCGGCACCTGCGATGACGAGTGGTGCCGGCCCCGGTGGACCTGCGACGCGGGGTCCAGGGCCTGCGTCGCCGTCCCGGCGACGCGGGGGGTGCGACGCCGTTACGCGTGGCGCCGTCAGGGGGTGACGGCACCACGTTTCCTCAATGGACTTCGGAGGGACGGCCTGCGAACGTCCCAGGAGGCGCTGACGCCTCATCGGCGTCACGGCCCGGTGTGCTGCCTCCACTCACGACCCTGCCACCCGGGGTGGCCGGGCGAACGGGGAGAAATACCCATATTCGTACGTGTCCTCGTGGCCCCGCGGTGGAGTACCGCTTCTCCAAGGGTCAGAGATCGAACCGGAGGACAGGCCTCCGGTCAGTCGCCGAGGATCGCCTCGACGAAGGCCTCCGGCTCGAACGGGGCCAGGTCGTCGGGGCCCTCGCCCAGACCGACGAGCTTGACGGGCACGCCCAGCTCGCGCTGGACCGCGATGACGATGCCGCCCTTCGCGGTGCCGTCGAGCTTGGTCAGTGCGATGCCGGTCACGTCGACGACCTCGGCGAAGACGCGGGCCTGCTGGAGGCCGTTCTGGCCCGTGGTCGCGTCGAGGACCAGGATCACCTCGTCGACCTGCGCCTGCTTTTCGATCACTCGCTTGACCTTGCCGAGCTCGTCCATCAGCCCGGTCTTGGTGTGCAGGCGGCCGGCCGTGTCGACGATCACCGTGTCGACGCCGGCGGCGATGCCGTGCTTGACCGCCTCGAAGGCGACGCTCGCCGGGTCGGTGCCCTCGTTCCGGCGGACGACCTCCGCGCCGACCCGTGACCCCCACGTCTGGAGCTGTTCGGCCGCGGCGGCGCGGAACGTGTCGGCGGCGCCGAGCAGTACCGTACGGCCGTCGCCCACGATGACCCGCGCGAGCTTGCCGCACGTGGTCGTCTTGCCGGTGCCGTTGACGCCCACGACGAGGATGACGGCCGGCTGGGCGCCGTGCGGCTCGGTGCGCAGGGAGCGTTCCCAGTCGCCGCCGATCTGGCCCAGCAGCTCCTCCTTGAGCAGCGCGCGCACCTCGGCGGGGTCGCGGGAGCCCTGCACCTTGACCTTGGTGCGCAGGTCCTCGACGATCTGCCGGGCGGGCACCACGCCGACGTCCGCGGTGACCAGGGTGTCCTCGATCTCCTCCCACGCGTCGTCGTCGAGCGCGTCGCGGGACAGCAGCGTCAGCAGGCTGCGCCCCAGCGCGTTCTGCGACCGGGACAGCCGCGCACGCAGGCGTACGAGACGGCCCGCGGACGGCGGTGGGAGCTCCACCTCCGGCACCGGCGGCGCCGGGACCTCCACCGGAGGTGCCTCGGCGGTCGCGGTGTCCTCCTCCAGGACGGCGGTGCCGCCCGGTGAGAGGCCGCTCTCCGGCGGGGCCTGGGGCGGCGGAGCCTTACGGCCGCGCCCCCGCAACAGGAACAGGCCGCCGGCGACGACGGCGACCACGACGATCGCGATGGCGAGGATCACGTATTCCATAGCGTGTCCCAGTCTCGCAGAGGACGGGGCCGGTCAGCGAGAGCGGGGCGGCGGCATGCGGGCCGGAGGCATGGTCTCGCGCTCGGAGTGACCCCATTCCTCCAGGTTCCGCAGCAGGGCCTCCAGGTAGGACCGCAGGTGGGTGCGGTAGACGTCGCTGAAGGTGCGCAGGTAGGTGATCTCGCTTTCCAGGTTGCGGCGTTCGTCGTCGGACAGGGGCTCGGTGGAGGACGGCCTGACCTGCTGAGCCGCGGTCGACGCCTGCCGGTGGGCCTCCTCCAGGACCATCACGGCCCGCGCCTTGGCCTCGGCGAGGATCTCGTCGCGCCCGCGCCGTGCCTCCTCGGCCAGCTCCTGGCTGTAGCGCTGGGCGTCGGCGACGTAGTGGTCCGCGGTCTCCTGCGCCTTGGACAGGATGCGCACGGCCTGCATGTGGGCGTCCTCGGCCTGCGCGGCGGGGATCCCCTGCGGGTTGCCGGAGATCCGGTCGCGGAGCCGGCCGACCTCGTTCGTCAGCGACGCCTTCTCGTTGAGGACCCGGATCAGCTCCTGCTCGACGTGGCGGAGGAAGGCGCGGACCTGATCCTCGTCGAAGCCCCGCCGGCCGAGCGGTGCGCGCCGGAAGTCGGCCGTCTGCAGCTCGGCCGGGGTGAGACGCTGAGCGCCCGGATTGTCTAGTGAGGTCATCGGTTCCCCTATGCGTCCGCGTACTTGTCGAACCGGATGCGGTCCCTGCCGAGCCCGAGGCGTACGAGACGGTCGACGGTCGCGTCCACCATGCCGGGCGAGCCGCACACGTACGCGTCGTGGTCCCTCCAGATCCCGTACCGGGCCATGACGTCGGCGAGCGTGCCCTGTTCGACGCCGCCCTCCGCGGGTTCTTCGGACACGGCGGGCACGACGGTGAGCCACGGGTACTCCACCGCCCGCTTGGCCAGGTCGTCCAGGTCGTACAGGCCGTCCATCGTGCGCGCGCCGAAGAACAGGTGGACGCGCGGCGGCGCGGGGCTCTGCGCGATCCGTTCGAGGATCGCCTTGAGCGGCGCCAGGCCGGTGCTGCCGCCGATGAGGAGCACGTCGCGGCCGGAGCGGTCGTCGAAGGTCATCGTGCCGACCGGCGGCCCGAGCCTGAGCCGGTCGCCCGTGGCCATCGAACGCACCAGGACGGGGCTCACCGGCCCTCCGTCGACCAGCCGGACGTGGAAGTCGATCGTGTTGTCGGGGCGCGGCGCGTTCGCCATGGAGTAGAACCGCCACATGCGCGGCCGGGAGGCCACCTCGACGGAGACCGCCTGGCCGGCCAGGAACGGCAGCGGCCGTTCGATCACCACCCGCATGACGGCGAGGTCGAACCGGCGGCGCTCGTGCGCCACGATCTGACCGTTCCACCAGGCCGGGCGCTGCGCCGCGTCCTCTTCCGCCGCCTCGATCATGGTCTTGGCGACGACTTCGTACGCGTCGCCCCAGTCCTTGGCGAGCGTGTCGGTCCACGCCGCACCGGAGAAGTAACGCAGAGTAGTTATCAGACTCTGCCCGACCTCCGGATAATGCAGCGCCTCGACCCCGAATTTACGATGGTCGGCGCCGAGCTGACGAACGAAAGGAACGAGTTCCGGCAGGTTATCGACCTGCGAAACGATACGCCCGAGCGCGCCCAACAAGCGGTCACGCTGGTGATTCATTCCGATCGGGAACATGTCCCGAAGCGCCGGATTCCGTAGAAATAGATCCGAGTAAAAGAACAATGCCACAGCGTCACCGTGCTGGGCGACCTGCGCAAAGTTATTCTTCAATGCCTGAGCGTCCACGCGTTCTCCTGAGGGGGCGGCCTGCGCGAGCGGGCGCCGGGAGCGGGCACCGGCGCCGGGCGCGCGCTACCCCTCGCTACCGGCCTTCACCATGACGTCCGAGACGACGCCGTACGCGGCCGCCCAGTCTTTCTCCAGCTCAGGGGTCCATGAGTCGCCGCTGAAGTAGCGAAGCGTCGCGATGAGACTGCCGCCGACCTCGGGGTAGTGCTCGGCGGTGACGCCGAACCCCTGGTGCCGGCGACCCAGTTGCTGAAGGTAGGGAACCAATTCCTCAGTGTTGTCCACCCACGCGACGATCTGCGCGAGAGCCTCAAGGAGAACCTTCTGCTGACGCGCCATCGAGGCCGGAAAAAGCGAGCGGTAGCCGGGATTTCCCTGGAAGAGGTCAGCGTAAAAGTAATCGGCTACCTCCATACCGTGATCGGCGACCTGCGCAAAGTTATCCTTCAGTCGCTGAGCGTCCATATGAGGCCCTTTCTCGGGTTGAACGACGTCTATTCCTAACGAAGCGCACGACCCGGCGCAACCGTTACTCACGGTTCAGAACACGATCAGAGTGACGGACGGGTCGACGGCCTCGCCGCGAAGGAGGCGGCCGCACGCAGGCGCCGCGGCGAGAGCGGGACCGTCAGCACAGTGTCAGGAGTGATGGTCAGGAGACCACGATAACCGTCGACCTGGTTCGAGATCGCCTGTCAGGATCCATTGTCAGGCGGGCACGGCACGGGTCGGCCGTGGACGACCCCGCGCGGGCAGAGGGTCAGGCGGGCTCCGGTTCGCGCAGGCGCTGGCTGATCACCTGGGTGACGCCGTCGCCCCGCATGCTCACGCCGTAGAGCGCGTCGGCGCCCTCCATCGTGCGCTTCTGGTGCGTGATGACGATCAGCTGCGAGGACTCGCGCAGCTCTTCGAAGATGCCCAGCAGACGCTGGGTGTTCGTGTCGTCGAGCGCCGCCTCGACCTCGTCCAGCACGTAGAACGGCGACGGCCGTGCCTTGAAGATCGCGACGAGGAACGCGATCGCGACCAGGGAACGCTCGCCGCCGGACAGCAGCGACAGCCGCTTGACCTTCTTGCCGGGCGGCCGGGCCTCCACCTCGATGCCGGTGGTCAGCATGTCCTCCGGCTCGGTCAGCGACAGGCGACCCTCACCTCCGGGGAACAGCCGCGAGAAGATCCCCTCGAACTCCCGCGCGGTGTCCTCGTACGCGGAGGTGAAGACCTGCTCGACCCGTTCGTCGACCTCCTTGACGACCGTGAGCAGATCGCGCCGGGTCTTCTTCAGGTCCTCCAGCTGGGAGGTCAGGAAGGCGTGCCGCTCCTCCAGCGCGGCGAACTCCTCCAGCGCCAGCGGGTTGACCTTCCCGAGCTGCGTGAGCTGGCGCTCGGCCTGCTTGGCGCGCTTCTCCTGCGCGGCACGGTCGTACGGCTGGGGCTCGGCGTCCTCGGGCGCGTCGGGCGGCGGTGGGATGAGCTGGTCGGGGCCGTACTCGGCGATCAGCACCTCCACCTCCAGCCCGAACTCCTCCATCGCCCGCTCCTCCATCTGCTCCAGGCGGAGCCGGCGCTCGGCGCGGGCGACCTCGCTGCCGTGGGCGACGTTGACGAGCCGCTCGTGCTCGCCGGTCAGCTCGCGTACGCGCGTGCGGACGGCCTTCAGCTCCTCCTCGCGGGCGGCGCGCGCCTGCTCGGCGGCCTCGCGCTCCGCGACGGCCGCGGCGATCGA
>NZ_JBHLZP010000303.1:0-10227 GCF_042429965.1 Actinoallomurus acaciae | reverse complement strand
CGTGCCGGTCGCCTCCGGGCGGATCGCCCGGTGACCGCGGACGGCGTCGGGGACGACCTCCAGGGCGTGCAGCAGCTTCTGCGGCAGGTCCCCGCCCGCGCCGAGCCGGTCGCTGATGACGTCGAGCAGCGCGCCGTCGACGCCCGCCGGTGGGGCCAGGCGTTCGCCGCCCGGCCACCAGGCCTCGCAGGGCGGTGTGTCGCCCAGCGCGTCCAGATGCCGGTTGATGGACCGGATGAGGGACGGCACGATCAGCTCGATGGCCGGCAGGTCCGGCAGGTCGGCCCTGGTCAGCGCGGCGGGTCCGCGCAGCCATCGAAACAGCATCCGCAGCCCGGCGGCGGCGCCGACGGCCTCGACCCCGACGGCGTCGGGGCGGAGGATCGCCAGGAGGGCGTCGGTCGCGCTCAGGGTCGGCACGAGCGCGTAGCCGGGCTCCGGAGAGCCCCACCCGCCGTCCGGCCGCTGGGCCCGCAGGAGGTAGTCGACGCGCCGGTCGTGCCCGGCGAGCCACGGGCTGAGAGCCACGAGCCGTCCGGTCTCGTACACGGAGGGGGAGACCTGACCCCACGGCTCCGCGACGAGCCCGGCCACCAGTTCCTCCACCTCGGCCTTCAGGTCCGCGTCCGTACCGGTCGCCCACCGGATGCCGGTCACAGGCTCCCCCAGTAGTCCGTCGACCCGTAGTAGCCGGAGCTGTGTCCGATCTGCCGGATCAGATAGTCGGCCTCCTCGGGGAAGCCGGCCGCCAGCGGCTCGATCAGCTCTTCGCAGCGGGCCACCGAAGCGGCGATCCGCCGGCGGACGTCGTCGGGGGTGAGGCCGAGCATCAGGCTGTTCAGGTCTCCCCAGGTCATGTCCCGCTCGTACGTGGCCAGGTCGTTGAGCAGGCGCAGGGTGCGCTGCACCTCCGCGCTGGCCTCCGCGAGCCGCTCCAGCTCGCCGGCCGTGCTCACGGCTCCGTTGTCGATCCAGTGCGAGACGTTGACCAGCGACGAACCGAAGTTGTCGGCGTTCGCGAGGTAGCCCTCCAGGTCGGGGAGGGCCGCCGTGTCACCGGCGGCGCGAGCCGTCTTCCAGTCCCACTCCCGCGCGTTGGCGAGCAGATACCGCCGGAGGTGCTCGCGCCAGATCGGATACTGCGCCGCCCAGCCGGGCCGGCGGGCCAGATCGTCGCGCAGTGCGGCGAGGAACGCCTGGACCGGGGCGTCCGGGTCGGGTGGCGCGCCGTCCCCCACGGCCTCGCATCCCGTCACGATGGCGTCGATCTCATCGCGCGAGGTCGCGACGTAGTCCATGAGCCAGTCCACGGCGAACGCCCACAGGGCGGTACGCGCCGCGACCCGGATCCGGGCCGCCGTCGCGCCCGGCGAGCCGAACGCGTTGGCGAGCGCGACGCCGCTGAAGACCGTCGGGCCGAACGGCTTGGTGGGGAACAGGGCCGGGTACTCCGCTGCGCACTTTTGCAGATCGCGGAGGCAGTCCATGGCGAGCGCGCACACTTTTCCCCGCTCCGCGGCGACGCCCAGTAGACCGTCCGACTCGTCGCGCCGGGCGACGGAATAGGCCATCCCATCTCTCCTGTGTGTGAGGATCGGTTACCCGAGACCTGTGGCCGAACGCCCCGCGCCGGGGCGGGGAGCGGTCTCAGACGGCTCGGAGGAAGAGCTCGACGTCTTCTCGGGGTCGGAGCGTGGCGCCGATCCGGGGCGTCTCGGGGACCCGGCCGGCGAGGACCGGCCGGAACCGGCTCAGCAGGCCGGCGACGATGAGTTCCGCCTCCAGGTTGAAGATGTGCATGCCGATGCACTGGTGCGGGCCCCCGCCGAAGGGGAAATACGAGTAGCGATGCCGGCGGGACTCCGCGGTGACGCGGCCGGGGGTGAACCGCTCCGGGTCGAACTCCAGCGGACGCGGCCAGAACGCCTTCAGCCGATGCGTGAGGAACGGGGAGATCAGCAGAGTGTCGCCGGCCTTCACCCGGACCCCGTCGAACTCCGCGGGCGCCACGGCGCGGCGCGGGAACAGCCAGCCGACCGGGTACAGCCGCAGCAGCTCCTGCACGACCTGCTTGGTGTAGTCGAGCCCGGGCAGGTGCCGCGGGCCGACGCGGTCCCGGCCGACGACCCGGTCGACCTCCTCGTACAGGCGACCGGCCACCTCGGGGTGGGCGTCGAGCAGCGGCCACAGCCAGGTGAGCGCGCTGACGGTGGTCTCGGTCGCGGTGGCGAACATGGCCACGAGGTTGTCGCGCACCCACCGGTCGGTGACCTCCCCGCCCTCGGCGGTACGCGTCTGGCACAGGGCGGAGAAGAAGTCGGTCCCGTCGTCGGGCCGCCGGCGGTACTTCTCGATCACCGAGAACAGCACGCTGTCCATCTCCTCGACGCCCTTCTTGAACGCGCGGTCCCCCGGCACCGGCATCGACTCGGGCAGGAAGGGCAGCAGGAACCGGAACGCGATCGCCGTCGCGATGTTCTCGAAGGCCGGCAGGAGCCGCTGGTTGTCGGCGTCGGAGATCTTGTCGCCGAAGAAGACCTTCAGCACGGCCGTGTTGATGATGGTGCCGAGTTCGGCCCTGGCGTCGATCGGCCGTCCGGCCTCGGCCGTACGGGTGAGTTTCTCGATCGACTGGTCGATGGAGCCGGCGATCCGGTCGGCGACCACGTTCAGGTGCCGGTGAGTCAGCACGGGTTGCAGGCTGTGGCGGCTGAGCTCCCAGTCGGGACCCTCGCCCAGGATGCTGTCGCCGAACAGGCGGTGCAGCGGCCGCCAGAACGTGCCGTCGCGGAGGAAGTTGTCCGACTCGTCGCGCAGGATGCGCTGGACGTGGTCGGGATGGCTCGCCACGTGGGCGCGGAAGACTCCGAAGTCGATGCGCACGAGGTCGCCGTCGGCCAGCCGGCCGATCTGTTCGATCTCGCCGATCGGGTCTTTCAGAAGGCGGGGGAGGCTGCGGTAGAGCCGGAAGGTCCGGGCGTTTCGCGGCAGGCGTGATTCAACGACAGCAGACACTACTGGCGTCCCCTACTCCAGATCGGCGACGGACGTACCCGCAGGCGCCGCTTCGGGCCGAAACGCCGGTTGAGGGTAACCGGCCAGGTGGAGGCGGCGCTGAGGTGCGACAACGATTCATGGACGACGGCTACGGACAGTGGTCACGGTGTCTACAAACTGTGCTTATCGGGCAGTATCGCACGATAGATCGGGATCGGCGATAGGTGAAGTAGTGGAATTTTTCACTATTCCGTCCTTTCTGTGTGCGACCGAAACGAGTGGTCCTGACAAGCAGTCGGAGCCACTCGTTGTGTTTTCGGTCGGACGGAATTGCAGGTCAGGTGCCCTTCGGGCGGGTGCGCCGGAGTCCCGCGTGCGGCCTCCGGCCGTCGCCCGCCGACAAACCCAGAGTGCTTGACAAGAAAGTTTGTCGGTGCGAGGCTTCCGGCATGTTCGAAGTGGCAGTGATCGAGGACCCGGCCGCGGCCGAGGTCTCGCTCGACCCCATCCGCGCCCGGCTGCTGGCCGAGCTGGCCGAGCCCGCGTCCGCGACGATGCTGGCCGCCAAGGTCGGCCTGCCGCGGCAGAAGGTGAACTACCACCTCAAGACGCTCGAACGACACGGCCTGGTCGAGCTGGTCGAGGAGCGTCGCAAGGGCAACGTCAACGAGCGGCTGATGCGGGCGACCGCCGTGTCGTACGTGATCTCGCCGGCCGCGCTCGCCGCCGTGGAGCCCGACCCCGCGCGCTCGCCCGACCAGCTCTCCGCACGCTGGCTGCTCGCCGTCGCCGCCCGTCTCGTACGCGACGTCGGCGAGCTGATCACCGGTGCGGCCAAGGCCCGCAGGCGCGTGGCGACGTTCGCGATCGACGGCGAGGTCAGGTTCGCCTCGGCGGCCGACCGGTCCGCCTTCGCCGAGGAGCTGGCGGGCGCCGTGGCCGCCCTGGTCTCCAAGTACCACGACGCGACGGCCGAGGGCGGGCGCGAGCACCGCGTGGTCGTCGCCGTGCACCCGAGCACCGGCGGGGCCGCCGCTCCGAACGGCTGACCGACGCCACAGAGGAGGAAACGACGATGACGCACGAGTTCGAGGTCCGTAAAGAGATCGAGCTGGACGCCACCCCCGAGGAGGTCTGGGACGCCATCGCGACCGGTCCCGGCATCGACTCCTGGTACATGGGCCGCAACGAGCTGGAACCCCGCGTGGGCGGAAGGGGCGCCCTGACGCTCGGCGGGCACACCGAGGAGTCCACCGTGACCTCCTGGGAGCCGGGGGAGCGGCTGGCCTATCGCACGCCGGAGAACCCCGACGGCACCTTCATGGCCTTCGAGTACCTCATCGAGGGCCGTGACGGGGGCGGCGCGGTGCTGCGGCTGGTGCACAGCGGTTTCCTCGGCGACGACTGGGAGACCGAGTACGAGGCGATGAGGACCGGCTGGGACATGTACCTCGCCAAGCTGGCCGAGTACCTCGCCTACTTCCGCGGCCGCGTGGCCACGCCCGTCTTCGCGGTACGTCCGCAGGGCCCGGCGCCGGAGCGCCTCTGGGCGGTCCTGACGAGGGAACTGGGCCTGACCGGCGAGCCCGGGGAGGGCGACCGGGCGGCGCTGACCGTCGAGGGCCTTCCGTCGATCGACGGAGTGATCGACTACGCGGGCCTGCCCGACTTCCTCGGCATCCGTACCGATGACGCGATGTACCGCTTCATCCACTCCGGCGTCGACCGCGGCAACGTCATCGTCCTCGGCCACCACCTGTTCACCGACAAGGTCGGGCAGAAGGAGGCCGAGCACGCCTGGCAGTCCTGGCTCGACGGTCTGACCTTCGCCTGAGGGCCGCTCACACGGCCTCCCGGCCGAGGCTGCGCGGGCCAGATCATCCGCCACGCTGTGCTAGCCTTTTAACGCGTTCTCGGGACGTAGCGCAGCTTGGTAGCGCATTTGACTGGGGGTCAAAGGGTCGTGGGTTCGAATCCCGCCGTCCCGACCGAGATCACAGGGTGTCAGCGATCATCATCGATGATCGCTGAGTGACCAACCCACGAAGGGGCGTCCGTACGGGCGCCCCTTCGTGCTGTCTCACTCCGTCGCGTCGCCCGCCGAGACCGGTCCTGGAAGGCGCCCTCGACCAACACCGGCCGGAGCTGCTTCCGGTAGACCGTCGCGGGTGCTCATGACTGAGCGGCCGTTCCGTGGCGGACCGAGCGGTTCGGGTCGTTGCCGCGGTGACAGATGCCGCTCACCTACGACCGCCGCCATTGGCTTGTTCTGGTTGTCCCACATGCCGGAGGTGATCGCGTTCCGGCCTACCGTCCGGCGTACAGAGTTGCCAGGAGTGTGTCGTGGCAGGATCACCGCATGCTCATCACACCGCGCCCCGGTGCAGGTCGGAAGAACATCCGTCAGGCCCTCAACGGCGTCCACACCACGGCGATGAACCTGCAGCGGCCGTACGGCAGCGCTTTCGAGGGGCTGCTGACGTATCTGGAGTGGGCCACGGAATCCGCGCGGACGCTGCGTCCCCAGATCAGCGATCGGGACCTCGACCAGCTCGTGTTCACCGACCGCTACCGGTTGCTGCTGGGCAGCTGCGGCACGCTCGCCGGGACCGCCCAGCAGCGCCTTGTGAACGGCCTTGTGCAACTTGAGGTCGCCGAACGGATTGAGGCGTTCGAGGCGGCCGTGGCCGCGTTGGAGACGCGGATCGGCCGGTGGAGCCAGCGGGAGGTGTTCGTTGTGGCCGACTCCAGCTTCTACATCCAGAATGAGGTGAAGCTGGCCGACGTCGACCTGCACGAGGTGCTCGACCTGCCGCGCTGGCAGTTCGTGCGCCTGCTGTTCCCGATCGTGGTGGTCGACGAGCTGGACGACCTCAAAGACGCCAGCAAGCAGCGTGCCCGCTGGCGTGCCGCCCACACGCTTGGTCTCCTCGACGAGGTTCTCAATGGCGGCACCCACGGGGTCCTGCATGAGGGGGAGCACACCGTTCAGGACGGCGAGACTCGCGGCAGGGTCAACCTGGAGATCGTCCTCGATCCCCCCGGCCACGTGCGCTTGGACCGCCCCGATGTCGAGATCATCGACCGGACGGTGGCCATCCAGGGCCTGGCCGGGCGCGACGTCCGGTTGCTGACGTGTGATACGAGTCAGCACACCCGGGGCCGGGCTGCCGGGCTGCACGTGACCAAGGTGGTGACGAAGGACCCCGGGGACGAGCCGGACTGGTCCGCCCCGGACAGGTCTGGCACTGGCGTACGCGCACAGCGGCGCGC
This sequence comes from Actinoallomurus acaciae, assembly GCF_042429965.1. NCBI lineage: Bacteria > Bacillati > Actinomycetota > Actinomycetes > Streptosporangiales > Thermomonosporaceae > Actinoallomurus > Actinoallomurus acaciae. The sequence continues at coordinate 3,957 of NZ_JBHLZP010000303.1, read as the reverse complement.
CCGGCAGGCCGAAGCCGAGGCTCCGACGGCCAGTTGAAAAACGAGGACCACGGCAGTGATACTGCGCTGCCCGCCACCTGGCCGGTAGCTGGCCAAGCAGCGTGAGACCCTCCTCAGGAACACTCCCGACGTCATCGAGGAACTCACCGCCGAGGAGCGGGCGGACGCGCCCTACATCGGCAAGATGATCACGGCGGGCTCGGTCGGGCTGTTCGACGCCGCGCTGAACTACCTCTGGAACGAGACGATCAACCGGTTGCGGGACCACGTCGCCGCCTTCGACGTCGACTACTTCTTCGACCTCGCCGAGACCGACCCCGCCCGCCGCAAGAACCTCAAGACTCGCGACGACCTCTCCCAGATCGACGACTACAAGCTGCTGGAAGCCGCTAACAAGATCAAGCTCGTCGGTGGGTTCGGGTATTCGTCCGTGCGGAATGGGACCGGTCGGGCGCTGTCCGTGGGCAAGGGCACACTGCTCGCATGAGTGGATCTCGCAGCGGCACCAGCCGTGTCCGTTCCGATCTGGATTGGGTGCAGTCGATGGGCGGCCCGTTGATCGTTGTTCCGGCCTCCGCGCTTGATCAGTGGGGCGGCTGCACGGAAGACGGGGTGATCGTGGGTGGCACCGATACGCCTGACGACTACGACCGCGCCTGCGAGGTGGAGGGATGGGCCGGGGTGATCAGCGTCGGTGCTGGTGCATGCGCACTGGTGCTGGCCGACGAGCCTGCCACGACGTGCTATCTGCCCGAGCACAACATCTTCTTGCGCCGGCTCGCCGCGGACTCCGACGCTGAACTCCTCGAAGCGGCCGAGGCCGTCCTGAACGAACCCTCCGGAGAGTGGGAGGACTGCGGAATCTGGGAGACCGACGGCGCGGCGGTTCTCATGGACTCCGCCGAGGCCGGAGCTGACCCCGATGTGGAATACCCGGGCAGTGGAGGTCTGCCAGAGCAGGCCCGGATTCCTGTGTCAGCGGGACGCTGGAACATTCGAGCGTTTCACAGGACGGACGATTTTCCGTGGGTGGGCATAGTCCAACTCCTCCCGGCGCACTGATCCTCCATGAGCTCTGGTCGCCAAATGCTCATTCATGTCCACGGCTGAGAGGGACGCGTCCAGGCACCGACCTGCGCTCGGAGCCGGCAGGCCCCTCGCCGTGATCGACCAGAACACAGGAGGGGCGGGGAGGGACATCTCGTTACGTACTGAATCGACGGCCGTCAGGGGGTGGTCGGGCGTCGGCCCGGGGCCTGTCTGGGTGGGGTCTGGTCGGCGGGGGCCGTCGGCTTGGGCAGGTTCGCCACCTCGTACCTCGACAGGTTCAGCGCCGCGGTCGTGTCGGGCATCGTCGGCGGGGCCGCCGGTCTGCCGCGGAAGCGGAAGGCCGAGGTGAGGTCGCCGAAGGTCCTCCTGCGCCAGGCGCTGATGTTCGAGCATTCCACGCCGGTCACCTTCTCCAGGAACCGCAGGTTGGAGGTGTGGTCGAAGGGCTCGCTGCACACCCAGCCGCCGGCCGTCCACGGCGAGACGATGACGCAGGGCACGCGGAAGCCCGCACCGATGGGGAGACCACCCCCGTTGACGCCCCCCGGAGAGGTCTTGGTCACGAACTCATCGGGAGTGCCGGCCGGCGGGATCGGCGGTGGGACGTGGTCGAACCCGCCGCCGTGCTCGTCCCAGACCAGGATGAACACGGTCTTGGCCCACACGTCGGGGTTCGCGGCGATCGCGTCGATCGCGCTCGCGATGAACTGTGCCCCGGCCGCCGGGGTGCTCGTGTTCGGGTGCTCGTCCTGGCCGGCTCCGGGGAACAGCCAGCTCACGGTCGGCAGCCGATCGTGGAGCGCGTCGTATTCGAACTGGCCGATCTGGCACACCTGGGAGTTGATGTGAAGTGGCGAGGAGGCAGGGGCCTCCCGGAAGTTCCTCCAGTACGACGTCTGGCTGCGCATGCCGCCCTCGACCCAGTAGAACTTCCAGCTCACCCCGGCGTCGGTGAGGTTCTCGGCATAGGTCGGCCACGTGTTCACGTTCATGTTGTTGATGAGGACGGGGCCGCCGTTCTCGCCGTTGGGATCGATGGTGCCGGTCTCCCACATGACCCGGTTGGGCGTGGTCGAGGACAGCATCGAGCAGTGGTAGCGGTCGCAGATCGTGAACGCGTCGGCCAGTGCCCGGTGAAACGGCAGATCCTGCTCCTCGTAATACCCCATGACCAGCGAAATGTCGGCGCCCGTCTGGGCGTACGCGGCATTGGCCGGCATCCATGAGTCGATCTTTCCCGCGTTCCATGCCGCATGCGACACCTGCCATGAGTAGTCGCCGGGGCTCGGGATCAGCTGTGCCGATGTCGTACGGCTGTCCATGTGCCACGGAAGCAGATAACCGTCGCGGTTGATGTCCGTGGGCTGGTAGAACACGCTCCGGCCCGTGTCCAGCCGGATCGCGTGGGGGTCCGAGAAGCCCGCCACGCCCGACATGGTCCCGAAGTACTGGTCGAAGCTGCGGTTCTCCTGCATGAGCAGTACCACGTGCTCGATATCGCGCGACGACGGCTTCTTGCTCGGCGGGGGCGAGGCCAGCGCCTTTCGGATGTTGGGCGGCAACACCGTCGCCGCCATCCCGGTCGCCCCGGCGGCGGCCGCCCCCAGAAGGCGGCGTCGAGTGAACGGCGAGCCCTGCGGCTGAGTCTCCTCGGACATCGGTATTCAGTTCTCCTTAGGCTGTGCGCATACCGCGCCCCCAGGGCGAAATGTCGGCTTTAGGGGCGGGCGCGTTAGACGCTAGCCGGGCGGTCATGAACGGAGCGTTGACCCGCCATAAAAGCGCCCATAACAGCATGTTGACGACACTGCGGGGGCTGCCCGTAGGCGGCTTCACCGGCGTTTTCAGCCCGTCGTCTCAGCCGAGGTCCCACAGGCGTACGGCGCCGTCGTCGCCGGCCGTCGCGAGGGTGCGGCCGTCCGGGCTGAAGGCGATCGCCTCGACCGTACGGGTGCGTGCGTCCAGCCGGGCGGCGGCGGTGCCGCTCCGGACGTTCCACAGCAGCACGGTCTCGTCGCTCGCGCAGGCCAGGGTGCGGCCGTCCGGGCTGAACCCCACGGCGTTCACCCGGCCCGCGAACCGGGGCACGGTGGCCGTCAGCCGGCGCCCGCGCACGTCCCACAGGCGTACGGTGCGGTCGTCGCCGCCCGTGGCGAGCGTCCGTCCGTCGGGGCTGAACGCCATCCCGCCGACGAGCGAGGTCAGCTTGGCGACCGTCGTGGGCCGTGGCCGCGCCGAGACGTCCCAGAGGCGTACGGCCCGGCTGCCCGCCGTGGCCAGGATCCGCCCGCGCGGGGCGAAGACCGCGCTCAGCAGGCTCTCCCCGGAGTCCGGCAGCGACCGGATCGCGCGCCGGGTGCCGACGTCCCACAGGCGCACGGTGTCGCCGGAGGTCGCCAGGACGGTGCCGTCGGGGCTGAAGCCGAGCGTGCCGGTGCCTCGGGTGTGGGTGTCGAGCGTCGCGAACGCCCGATGGGTGCCGGTGTTCCAGAGGACGACCCTGCCGTCGTCGCCGCCGGTCGCGAGCGTACGGCCGTCCGGGCTGAACACGGCGGTGGAGATGGGGCGCCCGTGAACGGACAGCGTGGCGGAGGGAGCGGCGGACGGGCGGCCGGCGGCGGTGTTCCACAGCCGTACGGCATGGTCCTGGCCGGCCGCCGCGAGAGTGCGCCCGTCGGGGCTGAACGTCACACCGAACACCTCGCCGCCGCCGGCGGGGAGCGTGGCGGTCAGGCGCGGGCGGGGGACCGGCGTGCGGAACGACGCGGTGGGACGGCGCCGGGGGTCGTCCACGCGGAGGCCGTTGCTCAGCAGCAGGAGGGCGAGCGTCGTCAGGGAGGCGACGGTCACGATGGGCCGCCGGCGCCGGTCACGCGGCCGGGCGGGCCCTGGGTTCCGCGCCGGCGG
>NZ_JBHLZP010000302.1:0-10270 GCF_042429965.1 Actinoallomurus acaciae | reverse complement strand
GCATGCCACCAAGGTGGCATGCCCCGAACACTCACGAAGCGAAATCCCCAACATGATCTAGCTATGTAGTACTAGCCGCCGTGTGACGGCTCCTGGGGCTTGGGTAAGTTCGGCCCGGGTGGCGGCGGTTGTTTCGGTGTAGGTGTCTTCGTCGTAGCGTGCTGGGTTGCCGAAGCCCGGGCTTGTGGCTCCACTGTGGGTCTGGAGTCCGTTGAGGCCTGTGGCACCGAGGGCCATCGCCCAGTTGAAGTAGCCAGCCTCTTCCGCAGCGGCTCGGACCAGGGCGAGGAAGCGGCAGGTGAGGTTGACGGCTGTGTCGTCCAGGAGCACCTGCTCAGAGTCCTGGGCGTCGTAGCGGAGTTCGCCGGAGAGGCGGCTGTGGAACAAGCGCAGGCCGCCGTCTTCGTGGACCCGCAGCTCAATCGCGATTTCGGGGCGGAACTCGGTGAAGGGGCTGAAGCGGCGGCCGTCCCCGAGGTTGTTGGTGGCCAGCGCGGCTCCGGGAGCCCGGCGGTAGCCGTTGCCGACATCCCAAAGTGACGGGGAGACGTCCGTGCCCTTCAGGGGCAGCGTCGAGCTCGCCCGCCTGAGAACAGCCTTCACCTTCGGCGGCCCGTCGGGCGTGCACGTCATACTCGAAATCATCGACGCGGACAGCGAAACCATGGCAGACGCAATGTGCGCGATCGATCGCATCGGACCGGAACCAGGGCGCCGCTGCGCACCGAACGCAACTGGATCACCGAGGACGCCGCGAACCTTCAGGTCCGTCGCTGCCCCGACAAACGGTGGCAGCCATTCGCCACCACCGATGGCAACGCCCGAGCCCTAAACGACCCACCAGCAGGGGTAAGGGCTGGGCCGAATGAGGTGGGAGGTTCCCGACGGCGAGGTCATTGGTGGGTTGCCAGGTCCAATCGGCCCGTTGTTCCCGCCTGCTTGACGAGGCGGCCCCAGCGTTCCCTGCGGCCGAAGCGTTCGGCGATCGCTTTACCGGAGGGGAGGTTCCCGGCCGGCGTGCGGTTGGCGATCGCCCACTGCCATGCATTGTGCTGCAGCTCCGATGCTGGGCGTCTCGGTCCTGGAAGCTCTCGATTCACCTGCGGATGAGCCTCGTCTGCGTCCCGTATGAGGTCTTCGGTGCTGCCCGTATGGCCGTCGTATGAGGCTGTGAGCGGATCGGCCGGAACCGTATGAGTGTCGTATGTAGTAGCCACTTCGCTGTTCAGGGCCATATGAAGCGCAGATGAACCGGCGTCGTTCGCCGCGGGGCTCGTGTCAGGCTCCTGTAGTGCAAGCGGCGTCTTCCGGGCGGCGGCATGCCTGACCTGGCGCATCAGGAGCTCGTATGAGCCGATCAGGGCGCAGCTTGGCCAGGCGGCGATCAGTCGACCCACGGCTGAGGGCTCGGCGACGGCCACGTTTGCCGCCAGACTCGCCGCGCTCCCAATAACCAGCAGAGTCCAAGGCAACAGACCACTGCGCTGACCGTTCCTGGAGTCAGCCAGCAACGTCATGGATGAAGCGACAATCATCCCGTCAACCGACACCGGCAGCAGGGTGGACGTCCATGACGTCTCCCCGTACCCCTCCGTGTCAGGCTGAAGTGGGACGGAAGGGGATGATGTTCCCTAACTGACATGAGCAGGGCGAGAACGGGTACCGAGCAGAGTGACGATGACCAGCCAAGACCTCCCTTCCGGTGACGGGCCGCGGGCCGATCGGCCGAAGCGGCGGACCTTCACCGCGGCGTTCAAGCTGCGGATGGTCGAGGAGTACGACGCGGCCGAGCGTGGTGAGAAGGGTGCGTTGCTGCGCCGTGAAGGGCTTTATGAATCCAGCATCCAGCAGTGGCGCCGTCAGCGGGACGCCGGTGAACTGACCGCCTCGGGAATGGGCCGCCCGGCCACCAAGAAGGAGAAAACGCCGGAGCAGGTCGAGTTGGAGCAGTTGCGCAGGGAAAAGGCGCGGTTGGAGCGGCAGAACACCGCGATGGGAAAGAAGCTGTCCCAGACCGAGGCCGCTCTGGAGATCATGGGAAAAGGTATCGCGCTCTTGGAGATGATGTCCGAGGGCGCGGACACCGAGAACTCGTGACCTGCTGCCGGGACGAAACCCTTTCCCTGCTGGTTGAGCATCTGCCGATTCGCACTTCGTGTGCGTTGTCGGGTGTGCCGCGCGGGAGTTTCTATCGGCGGCGGAAGTTGGTGCTGGAAAGGAGTGGGCCGGCGGTGCGGCCGACGCCGCCGAACGCGCTGAGCGAGACCGAACGGGCCGCACTCATCGAGGTGCTTAACAGCGACCGGTTCGCTGACAAGGCACCCCGGCAGGTGTGGGCTGCGCTGCTGGACGAGGGGGTGTACCTGGCGTCGGTGTCGACGATGTACCGGGAGCTGCGCAGGCGTGACCAGGTCCGGGAGCGGCGCGCTCAGGCCCGGCACGAGGCGAAGAAGAAGCCGTATCTGGCCGCCCGTGCCCCCAACGAGATCTGGAGTTGGGATATCACGAAACTACAGGGACCGGGCCGGCGGCAGTTCTATGACCTGTATGTGATGCTCGACATCTTCTCTCGCTGCGTCGTGCACTGGGAGGTTCATCTGCGCGAGTCGGGTGAGCTGGCCGAGCGGTTCATGCAGAACGCCTTCGTCGCCAACGGCGGGATCGTTCCCGGAACCATCCATTCCGATAACGGGACCTCGATGACCTCCAAACCGGTGACCGCGCTGCTAGCGGACCTGGACATCATCAAGTCCCACTCTCGACCGAAAGTGAGTAACGACAACCCCTACAGCGAGGCGCAGTTCAAAACGTTGAAGTACTGCCCGGTGTTCCCGGAGAAGTTCGACTCGCTCGACGAGGCCGAGACGTTCTGCCATCATTTCTTCGATTACTACAATCACCGGCATTACCACGCGGGGATCGGGCTGCACACGCCGTTCACCGTCCACATCGGCACCGCGCAGGCGATCCAGCACAAGCGAGCCGAGACGATCGAGGCGTTCCGCGCCGCCAACCCGCGACGGTTCACCCAGACGCCCGCACTGCCCAAGATCCCCGACGTCGCGTGGATCAACCGACCCGACCAAGACACCGTCGGCCAAGCCGACCTTGACCAAGAGGAACACGCCGCCTAACGATCACCGGCCCCTGTCTCGCTTGACTTGACACCTACCGGTTGATGTCTCAGCATCCCCCCGGGGTTCAGCGGTCAGCGTTCACATCGATCCAGACGAGTCTTTGTCACGTGTCGGCTGACCATAACCACGACTGAAGGCACGTTAGTCGATCTGTCATGCCCTGTGCGGTGCCATAACTCGCCCACGGTTCCTGACCTGGCCATCTATGCTCAGCGCTCGTGTTCCTGCGCCTCCTGTACCTGCTGATGGTCCGGCTGTTCGGCTGGTTGATGCTCCTCACGCGTAGCGACGCCTCCAAGGAGGTGGAGATCTTTGGTGCTGCGGCATGAGGTCGCCGTGCTGCGGCGTCAGGTCGCCCGGCCGAGACCGGACTGGGCGGACCGAGCACTGCTGGCCGCGCTGGTCCGGTTGCTGCCCAAGCGGCTTCGACTCCATCGGATCGTGACACCGGGCACCCTACTGTCGTGGCACCGCCGACTGGTCACCAAACGCTGGACGTACCAGAACACGGTCGGACGTCCGCCCATCCCGGACGAACTGCGGGATCTGGTGGTCCGGTTGGCCCGAGAGAACCCCCGATGGGCCACCGTCGCATCCGGGGCGAACTGCTCGGTCTTGGCCATCGGATCGGTAAAGGCACCATCCGGCGGATCCTGGCGGCGGCCGGTCTGAAACCGGCGCCGCGCCGGGCGTCACCGACCTGGCGGCGGTTTCTGACGTCTCAAGCCACCGGCATCTTGGCATGCGACTTCTTACACGTTGACACTGTTATCTTCAAACGCTTGTACGTCATGGAGATCCAGACGCGCCGTGTGCACATTTTGGGCGTCACCTCCAACCCGACCGGTGCATGGACCACACAGCAGGCTCGGAACCTATTGATGGACCTGGGTGAACGCGCGAGCACCTTCAGGTTTCTCATTCGCGACCGTGATGGCAAGTTCTCCCGCGCCTTCGATGAGGTGTTCGCCGCCAGCGGTGTACGGATCATCAAGACGCCTGTCCGGTCGCCTCGGGCGAACGCATTCGCGGAGCGGTTCGTGGGGACGCTACGCCGTGAGTGCCTCGATCACCTGCTGATCTACGGTGAAAGTCACCTGCGTAGTGTCCTGGCTGAATAGGAACGTCATTTCAACGATCATCGCCCGCATCAGGGCCGTTCTCTTCGCCCGCCATTGCACGATCTGGGCGAAGTGATCGAGATGACCGCCCGGATCCACCGTCGGAAGACCGTCACCGGGCTGATCAGCGCGTATCGCAGAGCTGCCTGATCGCTCCGCGATACGCCCAGCTCAGCACCAGTGTTCACCGTTTTAGCGCCGCACAGGACAGAGCGTGGGCTTCGGCCTGCTGCCGTTCGTTCAGGGGACGGTCAATGGCCAGGAACTCGTAGTACTGGTAGATGCTCACCGTCGCCTTGTCGTCACCAGGCCCAATGCCGGAAGGCCTCAATCCATTCGGCGCCGTCCGGGCGCGGATCGGGAAGCGGCAGATCCAGGATGCCGATCGCCTGACGATGCTTCCTGCGGATACAGATCGCGACGATGCCACTACCCGGCAGGAGATCGACCTTCGTCACGGTCACCTCGACGCCCAGGACGGTGGTCTGGAACGGGACCGCGAGATTGTCCTCGATCATCACGTGGAAGGCCGAGAGCTGCTCGTCCTCGCCGTACGCGTCGACGATGGCCTGCTCGACCAACGTGTCCAGCTCGGCATCGCTCCGCTTCGCCACATCCCGCACCTTACCGAGGCGGTCGGCCGGACCGCGCCGCCGTTCTCACGGAAATGCGGATTGAGCCCACGGTGCCCGTGAGTCCAGCCCAGTACGTGGTGCTGTCAGCGAGCGCCGATCTCCTTGGCGAAGGCCACGAAGTCCTGGTGCCCGGGTGGTTCGGTCAGGCATTCGCGCATCAAGGCTCGGGCGCGGTCAGGGGTGCCGGTCTGCACGGCCCGGCGGGCTTGGATGTAGGTGAGCTCGGGTTCGGCGAGCTTGGGATGGGTGACGAGCCGGTCAAGAAGATCCTCGGCGATGCCTTCCAAATGATCGAACAGGAGCAGATGCCAGGCGGCCAGGTCACCGGTGCACTGCCTGCGGGCATAGTCGGAATAGTCGCTGCTGCCGAGAATGTTCGGGGCGGAGGTGCGGGTGTGGTCGAGTCCGGTCAGCTGGTGGCCGGCGAAGTCGGCCCAGGCGTCGGCACCGCGCAGCATTCCGGCGAGGACGGCGGCGCGTAGTCAGCCCGAAGCGGCTGCGGTGAGGAGTTCGGAGGCGGCACCTCCCGTGGCCACACGGGCGAGAGACGACGATTACGGCTCCGTCCCGTCCGCGCAATCTTCTTTCTGTGGCCCTGTCGTCTGGAGTCGCGCGTCGAGATTCTCGTCGAGCAGGTAGGCGTGGCATTCGCCGGCGGAGATCGGACCACAGCTCGCCTTGTGGCGCCGGCACGGCGATGCCCTCATCGACCTGGGCTTCCGTGGCCAGAACGGCCCCCTGATGCCTGCCGTCACGGATGTGTATTTCCGCCCGTCCCTGGCAGCCGCCTAGCGTTCCCGGCATAGCCCCGTCATCCGTACAAGGAGCGCTCGTGCCCGACCCGCTGCCGACCCGCACGGCAACACGGTCGAGTACACCACCGCGCTCGCCGTGTTGAAGGAGGACACCTGGCACCCCGGCCTCCCCCGGCTCGCCGGTTTCGACGGCGCCTCTGCTCCGTCTTGGAACCGGTCAGGGCTCTCACCCACCAGATGACGGTCCGCGATGTGGCCGAGTCGGGACGTTCATCCGTCTACGGGAGCGACAATGGGGTGATGTTGGACCTGAGCTCGGACAAAACGGGGACGCAGCCCTTCGCTCATCTCAGCGCGCCGAACGCGGATTTGTACCGGGACGTGCTGCGTTCCTTCGAGCGTGCGAAAGAACGCTTCATCGTTCATCTGCGCCCCGAGGACGTGGCCGCGGAGTTGCGCCGCGACAGCGACGAACAGCTCACGCAGGCGCTCGACAAGCTCGTCGAGTGGGGGAACCTGCGGGCCGACGCCGACACCGGCCGGGTGACCACCGTCGAGGACTTCCACCGCAAGCGGTTCCTGTTCCAGCTCACCGCGGCCGGTCATGCCGCCGAGCAGGCCATCGCGTTCTATGAGGAGGCGATCGGGCAACGCGGCGTGCTGCAGTCGGTGGCGCTCGCCGACATCGCCGACCAGCTCGCGGCCCTGTCGGCGCTGGCGGGCGAGGACGACCCGGACCCGGCCAAGGTCCATCTGCTGCTGCTGACGCTGGCAGACCGGTTCTCCTCGCTGGCCGACAACGCGCAGGCGTTCATGTCGTCGCTGCGGCGGGCGATCGACTTCTCGGACGGGGACGTCGAGGGGTTCATCGCCTACAAGGAGCGGCTCATCGACTACATCAACCGGTTCATCGCCGACCTCGCGAACTCCGGGGCCAGGATCGCGGCGCTCTTGGACGAGGTGGAGGCGCGCGGCCACGAACGGCTGCTCGGACTGGCGGCGCGGCGGGAGGCGTCCGACGCGGTTCCGGACGGCGCGGACGCCGCCGAGGCGTTCGGACGCGCCGAGGCCGGCGCGCTGGAGTCGTGGCGTAACCGGTGGCGCGGCCTTCGGAACTGGTTCGTCTCCGGCGGCGCGGATCTCCCGTCGCAGGCGCGGCTGCTGCGCCAGTCCGCGGTGACGGCGATCAAGCAGCTCCTCGACACAGTGGGACTGTTGAACGAGCGCCGCTCGGGCCGGTCGGACCGGTCGGCGGATTTCCGGGCACTGGCCCGCTGGTTCGCCGAGGCGCCGGACGAAGCGGCGATGCACCGGCTGTGGCGGGCGGCGTTCGGGCTGACGTCCGCGCGTCACCTCACCGTCACCGCCGCGACCGTGGTGGCTTGGGAGGAGGAGGCGCCGCAGGGCCGGCCGTGGGCGGACGCGCCGCCGGTGCGGATCTCGCCGCGACTGCGCCGTACCGGTTCCTACGAACGGCGGGGCAGGCCCAATCATGTCCAGGACCGGTCGCGGCTGCGCCGGCTGCTGCGCGAGAGCGCCGACCGGGAGACCGCGGAGACGGCGGCGGCACGAGCGCGGCTGCGGACCGACGGCCCCGTTCTCCTGTCGGAGCTGGATACGCTGGACGCGCGGGCGTTCCGACTGTTCCTGGCCCTGCTGGGGGACGCGCTGGCGGCGCGGCTGCCGGGCGACACCGAGGTGAAGGCGGTCACCGGGGACGGATCGATGGAAGTGCGGCTGTCTCTCGTCCCGGACGGCGGCGAGGTCCGCATCCTGACCGAGGACGGCGTGCTCAGCGGGCCTGAGCACCTCATCGAGATCACGAGTCTGCATGAGTGATGAGGACGTCTCGCGGCGGCGGGCCGCGCTGCGGGCGCTGCTGCGGCGCCCGCTGCTGACCACCGAGTCCGATCCGGAGGACGTCGTGCTGGTCCGGCGTCACCAGGTGGAGCTGCGCGACTGGCTGAGCCGGGAGACGGGCTGGCGGCTCCAGGTGGACGCCGAGACGGCGCGGCTGTTCAAGACGGCACCGACTCTGGACGACGGCACGCATCCGGCGCGCGGCAAGGCCGGCGAGCCGTTCGGCCGACGCCGCTACGTGGTGCTGTGTCTGGCCTTGGCGGCGCTGGAGCGGTCCGACGCGCAGACGACGCTGGGCCGGCTCGCGGAGGAGGTGCTCAACGCCGCCGCCGAGCCCGGTCTGGCGTTCCCGTTCACGCTGGACAGCCGGGCGGAGCGGTCCGATCTGGTCGCGGTGGTGCGGCTGCTGCTCGGCTGGGGCGTGCTGCGGCGGGTGTCCGGGGACGAGGAGTCTTACCTGTCGACGACGGGAGACGTCCTGTACGACGTGCGCCGGGTCGTTCTCGCGTCCCTGCTCACCGGGGTTCGGGGTCCCTCCACGGTCACCGCGGCGGGGTTTGAGGACCGACTGGCCGAGCTGACCGACGAGCCCGTTCCCGACACCGACGACCTGCGCAACCGGGCGTTGCGGCGCGGCTTGACCCGCAGGCTGCTGGAGGATCCGGTGGTGTACTACGACGACCTGGACGACGCCGAACGCGCCTACCTGACCTCCCAGCGCGTCGCGATCACCCGCCGGATCGAGGAGGCGACGGGGCTCGTCGCCGAGGTGCGGGCCGAGGGCGTCGCGATGGTCGACCCGGACGACGAGCTGACCGACGTGCGGATGCCCGAACAGCGCACCGACGGTCATGTGACGCTGCTGATCGCCGAGTATCTGTCCGGACGGGCCGGGGCCGGGCGGGACGAGCTGGTCGCGTTCGTACGGGACGCGGCCGTACGGCACAAGTCCTATTGGCGCAAGGGCGTGACCGAGCCGGGCGCCGCTGCGGAGCTGCTGGACATCGCGCTCGGGAAGCTGACGGCGCTGCGCTTGGTGGAGGTGCTGCCGGACGGTGTCCGGGCGCGTCCCGCGATCGCGCGTTACGCCGTAGAGGAACCGACCATACGGGAACCTGGGAGGGCCGCGGAATGACGGACCGTACGGTGACGGGGGTGCCTCCCGCTCCGACGTCCGAGCGCTGGAAGCCGTTGCGTGCCGGGCTCGTCGACATGTTCTACTACGACGTCGAGGAGTTCCGGTTCCACGACGGACGGCTGCTGCTGCGCGGCAACAACGGCACCGGCAAGTCGAAGGTCCTGGCCCTGACGCTGCCGTTCCTGCTGGACGGAGAGCTGTCCCCGCACCGGGTCGAGCCCGACGGCGACCGGCAGAAGCGCATGGAGTGGAACCTGCTGCTCGGCGGCAGGCACCCGCATCCCGAGCGGCTCGGCTACACATGGCTGGAGTTCGGCCGCCGGCATCCGGACGGCACCGAGGAGTACCGGACGCTGGGGTGCGGGCTGAAGGCGGTGAAGGACCGCGGCATCGTCCGCCACTGGTTCTTCGTCACTACCCGCCGCGTCGGCGTGGACCTGTCGCTGGTGTCGGAGGGGAGCGTGTCGCTGACGCGGGAGAGACTGCGTGACGCGGTGGAGGGCCACGGGCTCGTCTACGACCGGGCGTCGGACTACCGGCGGGCGGTGGACGACGCGCTGTTCGGCCTGGGCGAGCACCGCTACGAGGCACTGGTCAACCTGCTGATCCAGCTCCGCCAGCCGCAGCTGTCGAAGAAGCCGGATGAGCGGCTGCTGTCCCGGGCGCTGACGGAGGCGCTGCCGCCGCTCAGCCCGGCGCTGATCACCACGGTGGCGGAGGCGTTCCGCGGCCTCGACGAGGAGCGCGACGCGCTGCGCGCCCTCGAAGAGGCGTACAAGGCCGCCACCGACTTCCTCGGGCACTACACCAGGTACGCGCGGATCGCGGCGAAGCGGAACGCCGCCGGGCCGCGCCTCACGCAGAGCCGCTATGAGCATCTGAACCGTGACCTCACCGAGGCGGAGACGCGATTCGCGGCGGCGGAGACCGCGTTGACAGAGGCCACCGGGCTGCTGGAGGAGCTGGCGGCGGAGAAGACCCGGCTGGAGGCGCGACGGCACGCGCTCGAGGCCAGCCCGGAGATGCGGGACGCCGAGCGCATCGAGCAGATGGGTGAGGAGGCACGACGGCGCGACGCGTACGCCAGGGCACGTGAGCGTGACCGCGACGAGCTGTCCGGCGAGGCGACGCACAAGCAGTCGCGGGCCGAGACGACGCGCTCGCGTACGGGTGAGGCCGAAGAGGTCTTCGCCGCCGTCCGGGATCGCTCGGCGGTGCTGGCCGAGGTCGCCGGATGCGGTCCGGCCCACGCCGAGGCGATCGAAGACTGGCAGGCCGATCTCAACACGGCTCGCCGTGTCACCGGCGCTCTGGCCGAAGACCGGTCCCGCGCCCTCGCCGAACTCGACCGGCTGATGTCCACCGTCGCCGCCGCCCGGAGCCGGCTGGAGACCGCCACCGCCGAGGCGGAACGGCTGCTCGGCGAGTTGCAGACCGCGTCCGAGCGGATCGACGCGGCCGAAGCCTCGACGCGGGAGGGCGCGGCGAAATTGCTGGACGCCTACCTCACCTACCTCGCCGGGCTCGCCGAGATCCGGGTGGACGACCCCGACGCCGTCCTGGCATCGCTGGAGGAATGGGCCCAGACCGCCGACGGGCAGAATCCCGCCGCGACCGCCGTGGA
>NZ_JBHLZP010000301.1:0-10750 GCF_042429965.1 Actinoallomurus acaciae | reverse complement strand
GGGCGGGGACGGGAAAACCGGCGGCCGAAAGGCCGCACGGCGTCCCGTCCCCGACCCAACAGATGCAGGCACTGGATCGGTCGCAACCGGTGCTGCCGATGATGCCGGGCATGCCCGAACGCCGCACGCACGACTACGCACGGCACGGCACCACCAGCCTGTTCGCCGCCTTCAACATCGCCGACGGAACGGTGATCACCGAACCACACCGCAAGCACCGCGCCACCGAGTTCAAAAAGTTCCTGGCCGCCATCGACAAGGCCGTCCCCGCCGAACTGGATGTACACCTGGTCTGCGACAACCTCGCCACCCACAAAACACCGCTCATCCACGAATGGCTCGCTCGCCATCCTCGCTTCCACGTCCACTTCACACCTACCGGCTCATCCTGGATCAACCAGGTCGAACGCTGGTTCGGCCACCTCACCGACCAGCTGACCAAGCGCGGCGTCCACAAGAGCGTCCAAGCNTCGAAGCCGACGTCCGCGCCTGGATCACTCAGTGGAACACCAACCCCAAACCGTTCGTGTGGAAGAAGACCGCCGAAGAGATCCTCGACTCCCTCGCCCGATATCTACAACGAATTTCAGGCGCAGGACACTAGGGCGTGTTTGGAAGTCCCGCTGTCCGGGGCACTCCCCGCCCTCCCAGGGGGCGCCGACCCCACTTCCATTGTCAAGCCACCCACACGCCAAAAGAAGCCTGCACGCACGGCTGTGGAAAACCCACGACCCGACCACTTCGAGACAGGTTCTAGGCGGCCGCCGGGGTGTAGTGGCGGGCCTCGTCGCCCTCGATGACGTGGCTCTCCTTGCCGTCCACGCCGACCGGGGCGTTTCCGGCGACGGTGACGCGGTGCAGGCGGCGCGGCTGGTCACCATAGTCGTCCGGTGCGTAGTGCTGGGTGATGCGGTTGTCGAAGACGACCAGGTCGCCCGGGTTCCACACGACGCGCAAAATGTTCTCCGGGCGGGTGACGTACGCCTGGAGGATGCGCAAAATGTCGCGTGACTCGCTGCCGTTCAACCCGACGATGCGCTGGGCGAACCCGCCGATGAACAGGCCCCGCTCGCCCGTCTCCGGGTGGACGCGGACGACGGGGTGGGCGGTCCGGTAGCGCGTCGAGGTGAAGACCTGGCGATACTCCGCCGCCTTCTCGGTGTTCACGCGCGGCAGCGCGTAGTCGTAGTCGTTGGTGTGCACCGCGAACAGCCGGTCGGCAAACTCCCGCAACTGCGCGGGCAGGTCCCGGTAGGCCGCGGCGGAGTTGGCGATCAGGGTGTTCCCGCCGTACGGGGGGACGACGAGGGCGCGCAGCGTGCTGACCTTCGGCGGCGTCCGTACGAACGTCACGTCGGTGTGCCACTGGTTGGAGCGGATCCCCTCCTCGCCGTCGACGGGAAGGATGTTCGGCTGTCCCTCCACCGACGGCACGGTCGGATGCGCCCGGGTGAGGGCGCCGAACCGCGAAGCGAAGGCGATCTGCTCCTCGTCGTCGAGGTCGGCGCCGCGGAAGATCAGCGCCTTGTGCTCCAGCAGCGCGGCGTTGACGGCGTCGAAGATGGACGGGTCCCGGGGATCGGCGCCGGTGACCTCGGCGCCGATCCGCCCGCCGACCCGGCGGATGTCGAGACTGGACATGGGCGTTCCCTTTCTCTAACGGCGTGCCGTGGGGTCGACCGCGCGCAGGAGCAGGCGCAGCAGTCCGTCGAAGGCGAAGCCGAGTACGGCGATGACGGCGATCCCGCTGAAGATCAGCGGTGTCTGGAGGTAGTTGCCGGCCTGGAGGATGAGGAAGCCCACCCCGCCGGTCGCGGCGATCATCTCGGCGGCGATGATGCTGGTCCACGCCCCGCCCATGGCGATGCGCATGCCGGTGATGACACCCGGTACGGCCGCGCGAAGCCGTACGTGCAGCATCGTGTGGAAGGAGGACGCGCCGAGGCTGCGGCTGGCGTGGGTGAACTCGGCGGGTACGGCGTCGAGCGCGCCGAGCGTCGCGATCGTTACGACCGGCAGCACGCCGAAGAAGATGAGCGCGACCTTCGACGCCTCACCGATGCCGAACCACACGACCAGCAGCGGAATGAACGCGATCGGCGGCAGCGGCCGCATGACGCCGACGATCGGGTCGGCGAGCTCGCGGATCACGCGTACGCCCGCCATCGCCGCGCCGAGGACCAGGCCCGCCACCGTGCCGAGCACGAAGCCGGCCAGGATCCGGCCCGTGCTGATCAGCGCGTCCGCCACCAGGGTCTTGCCCTGCACCTGCGGGTACGGCGTCGACATATAGTGCGCCAGCTGGCGTCCGGTCTCCTGGACGGTGGGCAGGGTGACCGCGTCGTGCACGGCGTAGGCCGCGATCTCCCAGACCAGGAGTGCCGCCGCGAGCGCCGCCGTGCCGACGAACACCCGGCGCCAGGAGCGCTGCCGTCGCTCCCGTGCGCGTACGGCGGCGCCCGTACGGCCCGGGGCCGTGTCGAGACTCACTGCTCCAGCACCTCCCGGATCCGGCGCTTGGCGGTGACGAACGCGAGCGTCTCGGTGTCGTCGTAGGTACGCGGCCGGGGCAGGTCGATGTCGACGACCGCCTTGGTACGCCCCGGCCGGCCGGACAGCACCGACACCCGGTCGCCGAGCAGCGTCGCCTCCTCGACGTCGTGGGTGACGAAGACGATCGTGGTGCGCCGCCGTTGCCAGAGTTCGAGCAGGAACCGCTGCATGCCGGCGCGCGTGATGGCGTCGAGCGCGCCGAACGGCTCGTCCATGAGCAGCACGCGCGGATGGTTGATCAGCACCCGGGCGAACGCCGCGCGGTGCCGCATCCCCCCGGACAGCTCGTGCGGGTACGCGTCGGCGAACTCGGCCAGCCCGACCGTCTCCAGCAGTTCGGCGGCCTCCTCGCGCACCTCGGGGGTGAGGGCGCGCCGGGCGCGCGGGCCGTACAGGACGTTCTGCCGGGTGGTCAGCCACGGGAAGAGCGTCGGCGTCTGGAACAGCACGCCGCGGTCCGGGCCCGGTCCCGTCACCGGACGGTCGTCCATGAGCACCTCGCCGGTGTCGGCCTCGATGAAGCCGGCCAGGATGCTCAGCAGCGTGGACTTGCCGCAGCCGGACGGGCCGAGCAGGCACAGGAACTCCCCGGCGGCGATGTCGAGGTTCACCTCCTCCAGCGCCGTCGTCTCGCGCCGCCGCTTGCGGAAGGTCTTGCCGACGTCGCGGAGCCGGACCGCCGCGGGCCGGTCGACGACGGGTGACTCCTCGATGGCCTGGGCGCTCGTCTCGCTCATGGGCAACCGCCCGACTGCGCCTTCGCCCAGAAGGAGGGGTCGATGTGCGCGGCGATCCGGTCGATCGCCGGCACCGTCTTCGCGCGCCCCTGGGTGACCAGGAACTGCGCGGTGAGCTGGAAGTTCTTGGCGAGCTTGCCGGAGGCGGCGCGGCCGTCCGCGCCCTGGAGCCAGCCGGTCTCCTCGCTCTGCGGCACGTACGGGTAGCCGCTCGTGGCCGCGATCGCGTCGGCCGGCCGTACGCCGAGGAACCGGGTCGCGGCGGTGACGTACTTGGCCGCCTGCGGCCCCTTGACCAGCGTCTGGGCCTTGGACACCTGGCAGACGAGCTGCTGGACGAGGTCCGGGTTCCGCTTCGCGTAGGTCCGGTCGACCGCGAGCATGTTGACCGCCGCGTACCCGAGGCGGGCGACGTCGGACGCGGTCGTCAGGACGCGAGCGCCGTGTTTCTTCAGGTCGACCAGGAAGGACTGGCTGATGTAGACCGCGTCGATCTTGCCGGACTTCCAGGCGGCGGCCTCGGCGGCCTCGCTCGCGAAGCTGGCGACCTGCACCTTGCCGGTCAGCTTCTGCGCGGCGAGCCAGCCGCGGAGCTGGAAGTCGAGCGTGGAGCCGACCAGCACGCCGACCTTCCTCAGGTCGGCGGGTGACTTGATCTTGCCGTTGACCGCGAGCCCGGACTCGTCGATGCTCTCGACGAACACGGCCTCGACGTCGGTGCCGGAGGTGAAGGCACCGACCAGCGGCGGGTTGCCGACGCCGGACACCACCGGGAACGCGCCGGCACGGAGCTGGGCCATTCCCGCGACGCCGCTGTCGATGGGACGGAGCTGGATCGCCGACTTGACGTGGCCGGCGAGGTCGGGATTGGCGGCGACCACGGCCTCGGG
This sequence comes from Actinoallomurus acaciae, assembly GCF_042429965.1. Lineage (NCBI taxonomy): Bacteria > Bacillati > Actinomycetota > Actinomycetes > Streptosporangiales > Thermomonosporaceae > Actinoallomurus > Actinoallomurus acaciae. The sequence goes on along the minus strand of NZ_JBHLZP010000301.1, from coordinate 6,570 downwards.
CCCGGCGACCGCGCCCTGGAAGTAGCCGATCTTGAGTGCGGACCCGCCGGAGGCGGTGGAGGCTCCGCATCCGGCGGCGCCGGACACGGCGACGAGCGCGGCGGCTCCGGCGAGGAAGGACCTTTTGAGCATGGCGAACTGCGCTCCTAGAACGGGCGTACGGCCCGCGGGGCGGAAGAAAAAGGGGACGTGGGGCAGACGTCAGATGCGACAGCGGGCGGCGGTGACCCGGACGAGGTCGACGTGCCGCCGGCGAATGAGAGCGGGCCGGGCGCGCATATCAGGATGAGAACACGTGCGTCGCACCTTAGTCAACTATCCCTACCTGCTTGATAGGAAGTGCGGTTCGCGCAAAGGTGAGCCCCGCGCCGGACCACCGGCGCGGGGCTCTGGTTCGTACGGGAGAGGGGCTCAGCCGTTCCAGCCGGAGGTGAGCTGCTGTCGCGCGGCGAATCCGGTCGCGCGACCCGCGTAGACGTACATCACGCCGGTGTCGCTCTGCACGCCGATCAGGTCCGGGACGGTGTCGCCGGTGATGTCGCCGGTGTAGGTGAGCGAGCGGATGCCGTTCCAGCCGGAGCCGAGCTCCTTGCGGGTGCCGAGCGCCTTCGACGCGCCCGGGTAGACCCACAGCGTGCCGTCGGAGATGCGCACCGCGATCAGGTCGGGCTTGCCGTCGCCGGTGATGTCATTGACGCCGACCAGCTTGTTCATGCCGTTCCAGCCGCCGGTGCCGATCTCGATGCGGGTGCCGAGCGCCTTGGACGCACCGGGGTAGAGCCAGAGCGTGCCGTCGGACTTCCTGGCGGCGATGAGGTCGGGCTTGCCGTCGCCGGTGAGGTCGCCGATGCCGGTGAGGTCCTTCATGCCCGTCCAGCCGCTGTTACCGATCTTGATGCGGGTGCCGAGGGCGTTCGTGTCGCCGGGGTAGAGCCAGAGAGTGCCGTCGGACTTTTGGACCGCGACGAGGTCGGGCCTGCCGTCGCCGGTGAGGTCGCCGACGCCGGTGAGCTCGGTCATCCCGTTCCAGCCGCTGGTACCGATCAGCCGCCGGTTCGCGGCGTCCAGTGTCGGGCCGGGGTAGAGCCACAGCTTCCCGGTCGCGCGGTCGGTCGCGACCGCGTCGGCGGTGCCGTCTCCGGTCAGGTCTCCGAGGCTCGCCAGGTCGGCGTCGGTGTGGCCGGTGACCTTGAACATTCCGCCGGGCTGCATGTCCGCGGCGAGCTTGGCGGCGGTGATGGTGTGCGAGCCGCCGGTGGCCTTCCACGGGTCCCACACGGTGATCGTGCCGGCGCTGCTGTCGTAGCCGTACGCGACGATGGCGTGGCCGACCTTGGTGCCGCTCATGCCGGCGTTCCAGGGCAGCTTCTCCATCCACACGCCGAGGGTGGGGGCCCGCTTGAGCACGCCGACGTCGTAGGAGACCTGCGACATCATGCTCGACGCCGTCGAGGCGTCGGAAAAGCCGTAGCTGTAGCCGAGCGGGTCCACGTACCCGTTCATGACGGGCAGCGCCTGGTTGCCGCTGGTGCCGTTGGCGGCCGTCGTACCCATCTGGGTGGCCAGGGTGTCCTGGCTGACGGACACGCCGAACGTCGACAGGCTCATCGACGCCGAGGTGGGCACGCACTTGTAGTTCGTGTCCTGATACTGGCCCGTCAGGGACAGCTTCGCCGAGGTCGGTGCCGCGGCGGTCGCCGCCGCCGCGACCTTCGGGGCCATGAGGGAGCGGGTCGCGTGGACGACGGCGTCGCCGCGCGGCGGACGGGGGGTCGTGGACGCGTCGGCCGTTCCCGCCGTTCCCGTCACTCCTATGGCCGTCAACGCGAGCGCGGCCACCGGGGCCACCAACGGCAGGCGCCGGCCGAACGACTTCATGGACGTCTCCTCGTATTCGGGGGGGCGCGGCCGGCTTTCTCCCGGTCACCGGGAAGGGCGGCCACGCCACGGAGAGGCCGGTGGTCACGTGAACCACCGGCCAAGATCTTTTGACGATGTCAGAAGGAGCCAGGTTCCCACCTATTTCGGGCGAGTGTCCGGCGTACCGAACCGCTCCGCCACCAGGCGGTCGGCCCAGCGGCGCAGCGCGGGTTCGACCGGCGGCTTGCGCAGCCCGGCCGCCTCGGCCACGCGTCGCGCCGAGCGGGTGTCGTAGCGGTCCTCGCTGAGGAAGGTGAGGGTCTCCGCGTCCACGCCGGTGAGCCGGGACGGCAGCCGGCGCACCAGGCCGACCGGCACCATCCGGCGTGGGGCGCGGACGCCCAGGTGGCCGGCCAGCAGCCGCACCAGGTCCCGCAGGTATGGGGTGTCCTCGTCGAGGACCCAGTGCGCCCCGCCGGGCTCCGGGTCGTGTTCGGGAACCGCGGCCATGAACCGGGCGAGATGGTCGACGGTGACCACCGGAACGAACGTGCGGGCCGTGCCCGCGAGGGCGGGAAGCCGGCCGGTCCACAGGTTCCGCACCAGGTCCGCCAGGCCGATGTACTGGCCGGACTCGCCGGTGACGGAGTGCCCGATCACGACGCTCGGGTTCACGACGGTGAGGGGGAGGCCCTCGCGCTCGGCGAGCACCCGGACGGCCGCGTCGCCCTCGGTCTTCGACGCCTCGTACGCGCCGCGGACGCGGTACAGCTTCTCCAACTCGGCCGCGGGCAGCGGGTACCGGGGCACGGCGCCCGAGCTCACGCGATATCCGGAGACGTGGACGGCCCGCCGCAGGCCGCCCCGGGTCGCCGCCCATCGCGCCGCGCCCAGCGCGCCGTCGACGTTGGCGGTCCGCGCCTCCTCCCGGCCGAGCCCGAACCGGTAGAGCCCGGCCGCGTTGAACACGTCGCGTACGGACCCGAGCCGCGAGTCGTCGGCGTCCGACAGGCCCAGCCCGTCGGCCGCGATGTCACCCGCGACGACCGTGAGGCCGGCCGCGTCCCCGCCGTGTTCGCGGAGCCACGTACGGAGCCGGTCCGCGCGCGCGGGAGAGGCGTCGCGCAGAACGGCGGCGACGGGGCGGCCCTGGTCGAGCAGTTCGAGCAGCAGCCACCGGCCGATGAATCCGGTGGCGCCGAGTACCACGGCGTCAGGTCGTTCCATGTCAGGCCTCCAAGTAGACCGATCTACATATTTTGGGGACACGGCAGTGCCCTGGGTGAACGGGATCGTCCGGTCAGCCGGCCAGGAGCGTACGAAGGCGGCGGCGGGCCTGCTCGACCGGCGTGCGACTGCGGCGGGCGCGGGCCAGGACGAGCGCGCCCTCGATGAGAGCGAGCACGGTCCCGGCCAGTTCCTCGGCCTCCTCCGCCGGGCGTCCGTCGGCGCGCAGGCCGTCGGCGAGCACCCGCTCCCAGGCGTCGTACACGTCCGCGCAGGCCCGTTGAAGCGGCTCGTGGGTGGCGGCGACCTCGAGCGCGACCGTCGCGGCGGGGCAGCCCTTCGCGTAGTCCGCCGCCTCCATCCGGTCGGCGAGCACGTCGAGGAGCGCGTGGACCATTTCGAAGGGGTCGGCCGCGCCGGCGCTCAGCTCCCGGATCAGGCCGGTGATCTCCCTCCCCGCCCCGGTGAGCGCCTCGCCGACCAGCTGGTCCTTGCCGCCGGGGAAGTGGTGGTACAGCGAACCGCGGGGAGCCCCGCTCACCGCGAGCACCTCATTGAGCCCGGTCCCGTGGTAGCCCTTGGCCTCGATCAGGTCGCGGGTCGCCTCGATCAGTCGCATGCGGGTCTCGTCGCCCTTGGTCGCCATGACCAAAATCTAGACCGATCTACATATTCCTGTCCACAAGGCCCCGGGCCGAGCGCGGTGCGCCCGGCGGGACGGTCACGTCACAGGGGGACGGCGACCTCGAGAGAGGTGCCCTCCCCGGCCGGACTTCGCAGCCGCAGCGTGCCGTCCACGGCGTCGACGCGGTCCTTGAGGCCGATCAGTCCCGACCCGTGGCCGATCACGGCGCCGCCCCGCCCGTCGTCGCGGATCGACAGCCGGATCTCGTGGTCGTCGTGGTCGAGGTCGACGCGGGCGGCGGAGGCGTTCGCGTGCTTGGCGACGTTGTTCAGCGCCTCGGACACGAGGTAATAAAGCGTCACCTGGAGCTGCTCCGGCAGCGAGGCCGGCACCTCCACACGCAGCTCGACCGGCACCGGTGACCGGCGCGCCAGCGTCTGCGGGGCCGCCCTCAGCCCTGACTTGGACAGTACGCCCGGATGGAGTCCCCGGCAGATCTCCTGCGACTCGGCGATGGCGTTCGACAGGCCCCTGCCCGTGTTCGTCAACCGGTCCCGCAGGTCGTCCTGCCCGGGCGGCGTGGCCGACTCCGCCGCGCGCGGGTCGAACGAGAGCGACACCAGGTGCTGCTGGACGCCGTCGTGCAGGTCGCGCTCGATCCGGCGGCGCGCCGCGTCCGAAGCCGCGATCACCCGGGCACGCGGGTCGATGAGGTCCGCCCGCGACTTCGCCTGTGCGAGCGTGCAGGCGACGAGCTCGACGAAGTCGGTCAGGCGTTCCTCGGTGTCGTCCGGCGGCGCCGTCTCGTCGCGGAACATGACCGCGACATCTCCCCACAGGCGCCCCTCCACCCAGACCGGGCAGGAGATGATGTGCTTGATGCCGTGCGACTGTGCCCAGGCACCGGCTTGGCCGGTGAAGGACGCACTGCTCGTGCGGACCGGACCCCCGGTGCGCAGCACGAGCGCCGCGGTGGATCTCGGACCGATCGGCCATCGCTCCGCGATCGGCGCGATGAACCTCGGTGACTGCGGATCTGACCACCATCCCACCACCGTCGCCGTCTGGTCGTCTTCGTACCGGTCGATCGCGGCGTGGTCCGCGCCGAGCTCGCCCGCGACCGTCGTGAACGCCTCTGTGGGCGAGATGCCGCGGGCGACGAGCGTCGTCACGCGCCGGAGTGCGCCGTAGGACTGCTCGAGCCGGTCCAGCTCGGCCCGGTCGGCGAGCGCCGATCTCAACGCCGCCGTGGACTCCGTGGCGCGCACACGCAACGAGCGCGCGGCCGGCATGTTGGCCGGCCGCGTGACCGCGTCCCGTACGCCCCACTGGCCGCCCCGTGATCGCCTGTGGCGAGCCTTTCGCTCGCCTCGACCAGAGTATGTCTCCCCAGGTCAAGTGGGCAGAAGTGGTCCTTTGCGGCGATCGCGGGGTGGATCAGCCGCGGGGTTTGCGAAGGACGAAGCGGTCCAGCTCCTGGTAGTCGGCCGAGCCGAGGTCGGCGCCGTAGTGGGTGACGGTGATCTCCGTGTGACCGCCCGGCGCGTGGGGTTCGAAGTCGAAGGACGCGAAGCCGTACGGGCGCTGGAGGTCGCGATAGGCCGACCACGGCGCGGGCTCGGTCGTGGTCAGGGAGGCGCGCTGGTTCATCGGGTCGCCGGGGCCGACGTCATAGATCAGGACGCCGTCGTGCGGGTTGTCGAAGGCCGACCCCGGTGTCGCGGACGAGTGGCCGCCACCACCGATGATCATGTGGACGGTGCCCTTGGTCGTGTCGATGACCGACGCGTCGGTGGCCTGGGGCGCCGGCGTGAACAGTGAGCTGCCGGGGAGCACGCCCCGCACCGGGAACGTCCGCTCGAAGTGGTGCTCGTGCCCGGCCACGACGAGGTCCACCCCGTACTTGTCGAACAGCGGCAGGAACTCCTGCCGGATGCCGAGGTCGGCCCCGTTGAAGTGCGCCGAGGACATCGCGACCTGGTGCATGCAGACGATGATCCAGTCGATGTCGCGATCGTGGCTCGCGGCGCGCAGCTCGCGTTCGAGCCAGGCCTTCTGCGCGCCGTGGCTGTACCCGCGGATGTACGGGTCGTAGCCCTTGGCCTGGTAGCCGGGGACGTTGTCGCGGCGGTACGCGCTGAACGCGCCGTCCTGGAGGCACACGTCGTCGTTGTTGATGGAGATCACCCGGATCGGGCCGACCGTGAAGGAGTACCAGTTGCCGGCGAACTCCCGCGACCCGTTCGAGGGCAGCGTGAAGCGCGTCTGGTACGACAGGTAGCCCTCCGGGCCGTTGCCGACCTCGTTCTCATGGTTGCCCGAGCACGGCATCCAGGGGCGGCGGGAGGCCGACCGCTGGTTGTTGGCGAAGAACGAACGCCACGTCTCGACCGGCGCGTCGCTCACGTTGGCGTAGCACAGGTCCCCGTTGAGCAGATGGAACAGCGGGTCGAGGCGGTCCACCGCGTCGACGATGTAGCCGGCGTTCGGCGTCGCGGGCCCCAGGCCCTGGCCGACCTTCGCCGGGATGGCCTGGTCGCCGAAGCTGGTGAACCGGAAGCCCTTGGACCGCCCGGTCGGCGCCGTGCGGAAGGATCCGGCGAGCGGCGCGGCGCCCCGGTGTTCCACCTGGTAGTCGTAGCGGCTGTCGGGGCTCAGCCGTGGGAGCACGGCGTGGTAGGTGTACACCGTCTCGCCGGTGAGCGCCTCGGTGTAGACCCGCTCCTCCGCGGGCACGCGCGTGCCGAGCCCGTGGCCGGGCCGCCCGAGCCGGACGACCGGCCGGTTCACGCGTCGCGGCGCCGCCCAGGACACCGCCATCTCGTGCCCGGCGTCGGCGCCGAACTGCAGGTGCAGCT
>NZ_JBHLZP010000300.1:0-10294 GCF_042429965.1 Actinoallomurus acaciae | reverse complement strand
CTCCTCGAACGCGACGACGCCGCCGAACGGGCCACGGCCTTCGCCGCCGACCGGCTGCCGCCGCACATGGTTCCGGCGGTCGTCGTCGCACTGGACGAACTGCCCACCGGCCCGTCGGGGAAGGTGGACCGCGCGGCGCTGCGCCGGCTCGAACCGGCGGCCCCGCCGCCCGGCGACACCCGACCGGGGACCGCGGCCGAACGTCTCGTCGCGGGCATCTGGGCCGAGGTGCTCGGGCGCGACCGGCTGCCGGTCGCGGCGAACTTCTTCGAGCTCGGCGGGCATTCGCTGGCCGCGATGCAGGTGATGTCCCGCCTGCGCGCCGCGACCGGCCTCGACCTGCCCGTACGCCTGGTCTTCGAGGCGCCCACGGTGGCCGAGTTCGCCCGCCGCGCCGGCCTGGACGACGCGCCGGCGTCGCGGCGGGAGACGGAGCTGGAGACGGTCTCCCGCGACGGCGAACTGCCGCTGTCCTTCGGGCAGGAACGGGTCTGGAACCTCGACCGGCTGCAACCCGGCGGCACCTTCTTCAACTGCGTCATTCCCCTGCGGCTGCGCGGCGACCTCGACGAGGTCGCACTGCGGCGCGCGTTCGACGCCCTGGTCGAGCGGCACGAAGTGCTCCGCACCACGTACGAGAGCCGGGACGGACGCGCCGTGCCGCGCATCCGGGACTCGGCGCGCGTGCCGCTCACCCGTACGGACCTCGGCGCCCTCGACCGCGCGGCACGCGAGGACGCCGTGCGGGAGGCCATCGCGGACGAGACGTCGACGCCGATGACGCTCCACAGCCTCCCCATGCTCCGGGCGCGTCTCCTCGCCCTGAGCGCCGGGGAGCACGTGCTGATCGTCACCTTCCACCACGTCGTGATGGACGACTGGACCGACGCGGTGCTGGCGGCCGAGTTCGCCGAGCTCTACCGGGCGTTCGCCGAGGGCGTGAGCCACGGCCTGCCCGAACCCGCCGTCCAGTACGCCGACTTCGCGAGCTGGCAGCGCCGGCGCCTGTCGGGCGGCGCGCTGGAGGAGGGCGTGGCCGACTGGCGCCGGGTCCTCGACGGCGTCGCGTTCGACTCCGACCCGCCCGCCGACCGGAGACCACCGGACCCGCCCACCTACCGGGCCCGCACCGTACGGGCGCGCCTGGCCGCCGGGACGTCGGCGAGGCTGCGGGGCGACTGGGCCGGGCGCGGCGTCACGCCGTTCATGGCCCTGCTGGCGGCCTACCAGATCCTCCTGTCGGCGGAGAGCGACTCGACGGACGTCTGCGTCGAGTCGCCGATGGCGAACCGCGGGCACTGGCAGATCGAGCGGATGGTCGGCTACACGGTCAACCCGGTGCTCCTGCGCACCGACCTGAGCGGCGACCCGCACTGGTCGCAGGTGCTGGACCGGGTCCGCGAGGTCTGCCTGCACGCGTTCGCCCGGCAGGACGTCCCGTTCGCCTCGGTCGCCGAGTCGCTGATCGGGGTCCGGAACCTCTACCGGCACCCGGTGGCCAAGTTCATCCTGCTCAACGGGCCGACCGCGACCCCCGGGCTGCCCGGGCTGAGCGTGGAGGTCATCGACTCACCGATCTCGCCGCAGAGCAAGAACCGCTACGTCATGAACGTCGCGGAGCGGGAGGGGGAGTTCGAGACCGTCCTTCTCTACAACACCGACCAGATCGACGAAGAGCACGCCCGCCGGGCGCTGGCCGCGTACACGAGCATCCTCGCCGAGATCGCCGTCACGGACCCCCGGGTGTCGGACCTGGTGGACCGCGCCCGGGACGCGCTCGCCGGCAGGGCCGCGGTGACGCCGTGACCGCCGCGCCGACACACCGACCGCCAGGGAGAGACGCATGATTCTTACCGGACAGGAGATCAGGCGACAGTACGAGTCCGGGCGGATCAAGATCTCGCACTTCGACGAGACCGGCCTGACCACGAACTCGCACGACCTTCGCCTCGGCACCCGGATCCTCCGGTACACCTGCGACGTCCTGGACCCCCGGCAGGACAACAGCTACGAGATCATCGAGATCCCGCCGGACGGCTACCCGATGAGCCGGAACGACTTCGTCCTCGGCGAGACCCTGGAGATGGTGGGCAGCGACCACTACGTGCCGTTGATCCACGCCCGGTCGAGCACGGCGCGCCTCGGGCTGTTCGTGCACGTGACCGCGGATCTGATCGACATCGGAAGCTACGGGCGCTCGACACTCCAGCTGTACGCGACCCTTCCGGTCCGGCTGTACCCGTACATGAGGATCGCGCAGGTCACCTTCTGGAAGCCGCGCGGCGAGATCGAGCTGTACGACGGCAAGTACGCGGGCAGCCTGGGGCCGATGCCGTCCCTGGCCCACCGGGACTTCCAGGCGGACCGATGATCCTCACCGGAAGCGAGATACGCCGCCAGCGGGCGCGCGGCGCCATCACCTTCGAGCCGTTCAGCCCGGAGAGCATCAACCCGAACAGCTGCAACTACCGGCTCGGGCCCTACCTGAAGGTGTTCGAGTCGACCGACGGGCGCAACAACCACCGCTACCGCACCATCACGATCCCCGAAGAGGGCTACGTCCTGGAGCCGCAGCGCCTCTATCTCGGCCACACGCTCGAAGTGATCGGCAGCCACCAGTTCGCGATGTCGCTCATCGGGCGCAGCTCGATCGGCCGGCTGGGCCTGTTCCTCCAGGTGTCGGCCAACCTCGGGCACACGGCCTCCTGCCACCAGTGGACGCTGGAGCTCGTCTGCGCGCGGCCGATCCGGATCTATCCCCGGATGCGCATCGGCCAGGTGTCGTTCTGGACGAACGCCGGGGAGATCGTGCCGTACGCCGGCCGGTACGGCGCACGGAACCTGCCGACCGAGTCCCGGCTCCCCGCCTCGTACGGCGGGCCGTCTCTGGAGCCCGGCGCCCCGGGCGAGCGCCGGGCGGCGGGGGAGGGCTCATGAGCGAGCGACCGGCGGGGCAGGGGACGGAGATCCGCGAGGCGCCGGAAGTGCTGGACGACGTGCCCGGCCGGTCCGCCCAGGTGGTGAGCGCGTTCCGCGAGAACTTCACCGAACGCGGGTACCGGCCGCACGCGCCGGTGCCCGTGACGTCGCGGATCGACTCATCGGTCCGCTTCGTCGGCTCGACCATCAGCGTGCTGAAGCCCCTGCTCCTCGCCGGGGACATCCCCGAGCCCGGCGTCTTCCTCATCCAGCGTGCGGTGCGCACGCGCAACCTCCGGGCCGTGACCGACGGCGCTCCGCTGGACTGGGCGTCGTACTTCGTGGCGCTGGGCACCCTCAGCCCGGCGGATCGTCTCCCCGAGGTCGCCGCCCACGCCTGGGAGCTGTTCCGCGACCGGCTTCACGCCGGCCCCGGACAGGTCGTCATACGCGCCTCCTCCCTGGACCCCGACCTGGTCGCGGTGGCCCGGGGCATCCCCGGGGGCCCGGCGGTCGAGATCGACGGTTACGAGGAGCAGCGCTACCGGCACCGGTTCGGCGTGGAGGGGTACTCCGGGCGCAACGTCAACTTCGCGATCGACCACCCCCGGTGGGGACTCCGCGACGTCGGCAACCTCATTCTCATCCACCGCGACGGCGTCCCGGTGGGGGTGGAGCTGGCCTTCGGCGTGGGCACGATACTCGCGCGAGCGTACGGGCTGGAGCACCCGATCCAGGCGTCCTCGGCCGGGGCGGCCGTGCCCCTGCGCACGCCCGCGGACATCAAGCTGGCCGACATGCTGTCGGTGGCCGTCGTGCTGCTGTCCGAGGGACTGCGGCCGAACGGGAGCGGCCGGGGCCGCATCCTCCGCGGCCATCTGCAGGCGCTCTCCCGGCTCCGGGCCGAGGGCGGCCGGTCGATCGCCGACGTGGAGCGGTTCGCCGAGCGCTTCCACGCGCTGGAGTTCGGCACGCACACGCATCTTCCGGAGGCCGTCGCCCACTACCTCGGGGCGTACGAGGACGCGCTCGCCCGCGGCCTTCCCCGGCCGGCGGCCAACGCGACGGCACTACGGGTGTTTCCCAGCGACGAAAGGTACCGATGAACGAGATGAGCTCATCGACGGTGGAGTCCACTGACGGCCCGGCGGCCGACGCGCGGCGGAAGATGGGAATCTTCGTCATCGGCTGTCATCGCTCGGGCACGACGCTCATGCGCTACATCCTCGACACCCATCCCGACATCGCCTGCCCGCCCGAGTCGAAGTACCTGGCGGCGCTGCCGGAGTTCTTCCGCTATCCGAAAGCCGTCCCGGGCCTGCTCGGCATGGGCGCCGACCCGCTGTCGATCCTGCTCCGGCTGCACGAGATGGCGCGGAGCTTTCTCGACGACTACGCGAAGTCGAAGAACAAGCGGAGATGGGCCGACAAGACGCCGAACTACCACCGCGTCGCGGAGTTCGTCGACGGGCTGTTCCTTCAGCAGGCGCTGTTCGTCCTGCCGATCCGCCATCCGCTCGACGTCATCCCCTCGCTGAAGGACATGATGTACACCGAGTTCTTCGGCGGCCACGACGACCCGTACCTCATCGAGTACGTCCACCGGTACGGCGCGGGGGAGTACGCCGCGGCCAAGTACTGGCGCGACGTCAACGAGCACCTCCTCGTGATGGCGAGCTGCATCCCCGAACGCGCCCAGTGGACACGCTATGAGGATCTGGTGACGCGGCCGGAGGCGGCGGTGGAGCGGATGTTCCGCTTCCTCGGCGAGGACTTCGATCCGGCGGTGCTCGACAAGGTGTTCGTCGCCGACCACGATCCCGGGTTCGGTTTCAGGGGGATCGCCGACCGCTCCTCGATCGACGACGACCGCGTGGGCAAGTGGCACGACTGGCCGGAGGAGAAGCGCCGGGCGCTGTGGGACATCGTCGAGCCGGTGGCGGTCAAGTTCGGCTACGGCCTCGACGGCTGATGGGGCTGATGGACCAGGCGGGGGCGGAGCCGTCGCGTACGGCCATGGCGAAGGCGCTCATCGTGCTGAGCGGCCCACTCGCGCTGGCCAACGCCGCGATGATCTTCGCCGGCCTGTTCGACGTGTACGTCGCCGGACGGGTGGGGGTGGACGCCCAGGCCGCCGTCGGCCTCGGCGCGATGCTGTCGTCGCTGGCGGTCTTCTTCTTCGCCGGGGTCACCAACGGCATCGTGCCCATGGTGTCGCAGTACGCGGGGGCCGGGCAGGCGCGCGAGTGCGGCGAGACCCTCGTGCAGGGCATCGTCATCGCGCTGGCGGGCGGGGCGTTCCTCATCCTGGTCGCCCTGGCCGTTCCGCTCGCCCGGCCGCAACTCGCCGGGCTCGCGGGGGCCCGGGTCGGGGCGCTCACCGCGTCCTACATCTCGATCCGGCTGCTGTCCGGGCCGTTCTTCCTGCTCATCCTGTGCGTGAACAAGTTCCTGACCGGCATCCACGACACGCGGCCCAACATCTTGATCGGCGTCGGGTCCAGCGCTCTGGAGTGCCTCCTGAGCTACACGCTCGGCCTGGGCGCGTTCGGCGTGCCGGCGCTGGGCCTGAAGGGCATCGCCTGGGCGTACGCCATCGCTCAGCTCGCCGGGGCGGCGGTCGCGCTCGGCGTGTGCCTGCTCGGCCCGTCCCGGCGGCGTTACCCGGTGCGAATCGGCCGGCGCCCGGTCCGCCCCGACCTCCTGCGCAGCCTCCTCGCCCTCGGCGTGCCCCTGGGGGCGGCGCAGGTCTTCAACAACGGCAGCTACCTGATCCTGTCGGTCGTCGCCGCCCGGCTGGGCCCGGAGGCGGCGGCCGCACACGCGGTCGCGAGCCAGGTCCTGCTGCTTCCGCAGCGCGGGCTGGAGGTCCTCGGCTCGGCGGGCTCCTCGCTGGTGGGCAAGTACGTGGGGGCGGGGTCCCGGGCGCGCGCGGTGCGCCAGCACTGGGTGGCGATGGCGGTCGGCTGCGGCCTGGCGGGCGTCATCGGGATCATCCTGTGGGCGTTCCGCGGCGGGATCAGCGGGTTGCTGTCCCCGGACGCCGGAGCCGCCGCGGTCACGGCCGGCGTCTTCGTCGTCATCGCGCTCAGCATGGTCCCGCGCGCGGTGATGGCCGTCGCGCAGGCGAGCCTGTCGGCGGTCGGGGACGTGCGGATCCCGTCCCTGACGATCATCGTCGGCCGGTGGGCCCTGCTCGTGCCGATGACGCTCTTCCTCGTCTTCTGGCTGGACGGCGGCGTGGTCGGCGTCTGGGAGGCGGAGACGCTCAGCGTGGTCGTGCTCGCGGCCATGCTGCTGGTGCGGCTGGTCCGCGGCCGGAGGTTCGACCGGCCGCTGGCACCGTCCGGCGCCGAGAGGACCGAAGCCCTGTCGGGTACCGACTAGTTCCTCGGAGAACCGAAATGCACGATGGAAAAGATCATCTCCCGCCCACGGCCGCGCCCTGGAGACGACGGCTGGGCGCGCCCCGGCTGGGCTTCCCCCGGTGGGCCCGCGACCATCCCGGCCGTCTCGTCTACGGCTCGAACGAGTCCGGCGCGTGGGAGGTCTACGCGTGGGACCGGTCCACCGGCGTACGCCGCCAGGTGACCGACCGGCCCGGCGGGACGACGCTGTTCGCCATCGATCCGGGCGGAGACCGGATCTGGTGGTTCGACGACACGAGCGGCGACGAACGCGGGCGCTGGATGATCGAGTCGTTCGACGGCTCGTCGCGTACCCGGGCGAGCCGTGCCCTCGGCCCCGCGTACCACGCCGGGCTGGTGCTGGCGCGCCGGTTCGCGCTGATCGGCACCTCGGACGACGAGGGCACGACGATCTCGCTGCTGCCCAGCGACGGTGCGCCCCGGCCCCTGTACCGGCACCGGCGGCACGCCATGCTGGAGACGCTCGACCGCGAGGAGCGGTTCTTCGCGATCCGGCACTCCGAGGACGGCAGCGCGATGCACATGGGGCTGCGCGTCCTCGACCTGGAGGGCCGGACCCGGGCCGAACTGCCGAGCGAGCCGGGCGTCGCGCTCCGGGCGGGAGCCTGGTCCCCCCTTGCCGGCGACTACCGCCTGCTGATCACACGCGATGTCCTGGGCGCCGCGCGGCCCGCGGTGTGGACGCCGCTCACCGGCGCCGTCGACGGGCTCGACATCGACCTGCCGGGGGAGGTCTCGTGTCTGGGCTGGTATCCCGACGCCCGCTCGGTGCTGCTCCTGCACGGGTACCGCGCCCGGACGGAGCTGTTCCGCTACGACCTCCACTCCGGTGCCTGCGTCCGGCTGGAGCTCCCCCGGGGAACGGTCACCGACGCCCGGGTGCGCACCGACGGGGCACTCTGCTACGAGTGGAGCGACAGCCGCACCCCGCCCGGCGTGTACCGCGGCTCCCGGCTGCTGCTGAGCCCGGAAGAGGGCCCCGGCCCGGACGGCGTGCCCTACCGGGACCTGTGGCTCGGCGACCTGCACGCCTTCGTGGCCGAGCCACCCGGACCCGGACCCCACCCCACGGTGTTCCTGATCCACGGCGGCCCCATCGCCCACCACGCGGACGCCTTCAACCCCAGGGTCCAGGCATGGGTGGACCACGGCTTCGCGGTCGCGCTCGTCAACTACCGCGGCAGCAGCGGGTACGGCGGCGCCTGGCGGGACGCCATCATCGGCAACCCGGGATTCGGCGAGCTCGAGGACCTCGGCGCCGTACGCGACCTGCTGGTGAAGGAGGGGACCGCCGACCCGGCACGCCTGCTGCTCGTGGGGCACTCGTGGGGCGGCTACCTGGCGCTGCTCGGCGCCGGCCTGGAACCCGACCGCTGGAGCCTGGCCATCGCCGACGCGCCGGTGGCGGACTACGAGGCCGCCTACGCCGACGAGATGGACGCGCTGAAGATGCTCGACAACGCGCTGTTCGGCGGCTCCCCGGAGCAGCTTCCGGAGTTGTACCGCGAGCGGTCCCCGCTGACGTACGTCGAGCGGGTGAAGGTGCCGCTCCTGATCCTGGCGGCGGCCAACGACCCGCGCTGCCCCATCCGTCAGATCGAGAACTACCTGACGCGCCTGGAGGAGCTCGGCAAGCCCCACGAGGTGCTCCGCCTCGACTTCGGCCACGGCGCGCACGTGACCGGCGACGTCATCCGCAAGGTCGAGACGCAGATCGACTTCGCGGCGCGTCACCTGGGTACGACGGAGCCGATGTGAGCCCCGCCGGGGAGGACACGGGCGGTACGGCGGTGATCCGCGAGTTCCGCGCCGGCGACGCCGGCGCGGCCGCGGAGCTGCTGCGGCCGCTCATGCCGGCGGACGAACTGGTCACTCCGGCACGGCTCCTGCACCGACACGACGTCCTCGGCGAGGACCGCCGGTGGCTCGTCGCGGTGGAAGGGGAAAGGGTGGTCGGCTGGGCGCAGGCCGAACGCGCGCTCGTCGCCGGGGCCGGCGATTCGTACCGGGTCTGGGCGAGCGGCGGCTCGGGCCGGGACGGCCTGGCGGGCGAACTCCTCGGCGCGGCCGAGGAGTGGGCGATGTCCCGGGGAGCGCGGGTGCTGCGCACCTGGTCGCTCGGTGAGCGGTCGGGCGCGCTGCCGGCGGAGCGCGGTTACACGGTCGCGCGGGCGGACCGTACGCTCGTGCTCGACCTCCGGTCCGTCGCCGCCGCCGACGGCGAGGAGGGCGGGCCGGACGGGTACCGGCTGGTCCCCCTCGCCGCTCTCCTGGATCGGGGTACGGAGCTGTACCGGCTGTACACGCTGGTCGACACCGACGCGCCCACCGAGATCGAGGCGGTCGGGCTCCCCCGCGAGATCTGGGAGCGGTACGTCCGGCGGGACCCGCTCCTGGAGCCGGAGGGCGGCTTCGTCGCGCTCGCCGGGGACCGTCCGGTGGCCCTCACCCTGCTCGACGTCGACCGCGAACGCGCGACGGCGGCCACCCACCTGACCGGAACGCTGCGCGAGCATCGGGGCCGCGGTCTGGCCAGGCGCCTGAAGCGGGCGTCCCTCCGCTGGGCCGCCGGTCGCGGGATCCGCACCGCGGGGGCGAGCAACGACGCGACGAACACGGCGATGCTCGCCGTCAACGAGGGCCTGGGCTACCGGCCGGCGGCGGACCGGCTCGTCTGGGTGAAGACCCTCGGCTGAGACCGGCTGAAGGAGGTCGTCCGGGGGAGAGAGGCCGTCGCGCGCGCCGGTCGTGTCCTGTCGACGGGACACGACCGGCCATTCCGGCGAACGCCGGTGAATACGCGTCCGGCCAGGAGTGGGAAGCGCCGTGGAAATTGCTCGTTTATTCCAGCGTTGACTTCTCTCGAATGGGCTGGTTATCGTCGCAGTTATCGCGCTTGTTCTCCGTTATCCGTGTTCTTCTATTCCGTATTTCCGGCCTTTCTGTGCCCATGCGATGGAGAGATCAGTGACCAGCCAGGACGACGGGTACGGACCCATCGCCGTCATCGGCATGGCGTGCCGCTTCCCGGGAGCGGGAGATCCCACCGCGTTCTGGCGGAACCTGGTCGAGGGCCGGGACTCGATCACGCGCCGGCCCGGCAGACCGGCGCCCGGCGGCGGCGAGTACGTCCCGGCGCGCGGCCTGGTCGAGGACCCCGAGTGGTTCGACGCGGACTACTTCGGCTACTCGCCCCGCGAGGCCCGGATCATCGACCCTCAGCACCGGCTGTTCCTCGAATGCGCGGTGGAGGCGCTGGAGGACGCCGGCCACGATCCTCGGCGTCACTCCGGCGCGATCGGCGTGTACGCGGGGAGCACGGAGAACTCCTACGGGGAGCTGCTCCGATCCCGGCGCGACCGGCTTCCGTCGGTGTCGGACCTGGAGATCCGGGTGGCGACCGGGGCCGACTTCCTCAGCAGCCGGGTCGCCTACAAGCTGGGCCTGCGGGGCCCGTCCGTCACCGTCCAGGCGGCCTGTGCCACGTCGCTCGTCGCCGTCCACCTGGCCGCGCGGGCGCTGTCGTCCGGCGACTGCGACCTCGCCCTGGCCGGCGGGGTCACCGTACGGGTGCTCGCGCGGCTCGACCGGTATCCCGGCACGGGGATCCAGGCACCGGACGGGATCTGCCGGGCCTTCGACGCCGCCGCCCAGGGCGCGGTGGACGGTGACGGCGCGGGCGTCGTCGTGTTGCGGCGCCTTCCGGAGGCGCTGGCCGACGGCGACCACGTCCACGCGGTGCTGCGCGGATCGGCGGTGAACAACGACGGCGCGGACCGCATGGGCTACACCGCGCCCGGCGTCGGCGGGCAGGCCGCCGTCATCCGCGCGGCGCAGCGGGCCGCAGGGGCGGACGCCGGGACCATCACCTACGTCGAGGCGCACGGCACCGGCACCGCGCTCGGCGACCCGATCGAGGTGGGCGCGCTGGCGCGGGCGTACGGGCC
>NZ_JBHLZP010000299.1:0-10316 GCF_042429965.1 Actinoallomurus acaciae | reverse complement strand
CCGTGCTGGCGTTCGGCGGCGTCGACCTGGTGGTCAACAACGCGGGCCTGTCGCTGTCCAAACCGCTGCTGGAGACCACGGTCGCGGACTGGGACCTGCAACACGACGTCATGGCCCGTGGGTCGTTCCTGGTCTCCCGCGAGGCCGCCCGGGTGATGACCGAGCAGGGCATGGGCGGTGACATCGTCTACATCGCCTCGAAGAACTCGATCTTCGCCGGGCCGAACAACATCGCCTACAGCGCGGCAAAGGCCGACCAGGCCCACCAGGTGCGGCTGCTGGCCGCCGAACTGGGCGCGCACGGTATCCGGGTCAACGGCATCAACCCCGATGGCGTGGTCCGGGGCTCGGGCATCTTCGCCGGCGGGTGGGGTGCCAAGCGCGCCGCCGTCTACGGGGTGCCCGAGGAGAGGCTGGGGGAGTTCTACGCCCAGCGGACCCTGCTCAAGCGTGAGGTGCTGCCCGAGCACGTCGCGAACGCGGTCTTCGCGCTCACCGGCGGAGACCTCACCCACACCACCGGACTGCACGTCCCCGTGGACGCCGGGGTCGCCGCCGCCTTCCTCCGCTGACCGCCGCGTGCGGGGCGGCACGCCGCCCCGCACGCCACCCCCCTGCCCGCGCCCTCCCTCATCGACTTCCGCCGCCACATGCCACATCGGGGTTCTTCATTCGACCGCATCCAGAAAGGGAGCCCAGGATGCGACTGGTCTCGAAGCTTCGACCACACCCCCTGAACGTCCTCGCCTGTCTCGCGTTGAGTGTGACGAGCACGGTCGTGGCCCTGTCGCCCGCCGGGGCCGACCGCCGGGCATCGCCGCCGCCGGACGCCGCGAAGATCCTCGCGGGTCTGCCCCCGGCCGACTGGCACCGCTACGTCCAGGGCACCTCGCACCGCGAGATCTCCCCGGTGCGGGTCGTCTCCACGACCGGCGACGTCACGAACCCCGGCGGTGTCCTGGGCGCGGGCACGACCACCCTGCGCCGTGAGGCTCCGCAGCCCAGACCGGTCTGGCCCTCCGGCACCACGGCGACCGCGTCCTCCTACCACGAGCCCAACGGCGGCAACGACGGCACGCCCACCTCGTACGAGCCCGGCAATGCCGTCGACGGCGACGCCAAGACGTTCTGGAACGACGCGACGGCGGACACGTATCCGGCCTGGCTGCAGATCACCAGCCCCACCCCGGTCAAGCTGCCGGGCATCACCGTCCTGTCCAACGCCGACGGGGTGCCGATGGACTTCACCGTCGCCACCTGGAACGGCACGGACTGGGTCACCCAGGCGACGGTCACCGGCAACACCGACGTCCAGCGGGCCGTGACGTTCCCGCAGGAGGTCGAGACCGGCCAGGTGCGGATCACGGTCACCAAGGACCAGCCCAGCTCCAAGGGCGACTACACCCGGATCAACGAGGTCTATCCCGGCGTCGTCTCCGACCCGCCGCAGGCGAGCGTCACCCTCGACTTCGGCAAGGTCGTCGTCGGCTACCCGAAGATCCGCTTCGGCGGCGCGTCCGACGACCACCCCGGCGTACGGCTGGCGTTCTCCGAGACCCGGCAGTACCTCACCGACCGCTCCGACTTCGCCCGCTCGGACTTCTCCGGCGGCCCGGGCACCGACCAGTACGCCCCGCCCGGCAAGCCCACCACCTGGACCGACGCCAAGGGCTGCCAGAGCGGCACGAAGGTCTGCGCGGACGGCCTGCACGGCTTCCGGTACCTGAAGATCAGCCTGGACGCGCTGGCGAGCGACGCCCCCGCCGCGGAGCCGTACGGCACCGTGAAGATCAAGGGCGTCGCCCTGGACTCGACCGCGCTCGACGGCGGGCCCGGCGCGTACAAGGGCTGGTTCGAGTCCTCGGACCAGAGCCTCAACCGGTACTGGTTCAACGCCTCCTACACCAACGAGCTCGTCACCGACACGTTCCGGCCGACCGACGTCGAGCCGAGGAACGCCGACAGCCCGTCCCTGGACGGCAGGCTCGTCCTGCACGACGGCGCCAAGCGGGACCGTGACCCGTACGTAGGCGACGTCGCCGTGTCGGGCCGCACCGACTACCTCACCCACGCGGTGCCGCAGGCCGCCCGCAACGTCCTCGCCGACCTGGCCGACCACCAGCGCGCCGACGGCTGGATCCCGCCGGCGTCCATCAACGGCTACACCCTCCCGCTGTTCGACTACCCGCTGTGGTGGGTGACCTCCAGCTCGGACTACGTCCTCTACACCGGCGACATCGGCTACGCCCGGACGTACTACCCGAACCTCGTCAAGGCGCTCGACGGTTGGTACCCGTCGGTCACCGACTCCCACGGTCTGCTCTCCAAGGGCCTGAACGGCACGAGCGGCTACGGCGACTACGCGTTCCTGCCGCGCACCGGCGAGGTCACCTACTACAACGCCCTGTACGTGCAGGCCCTCAAGGACGCCGCCGGCCTGGCGCGATCCCTCGGCCACACGGCGGACGCCGGCCGCTGGGAACAGCGCGCGGGAACCGTCGCGACCGCGATCAACACCTACCTGTGGGACGCCGGGAGCGGCGCGTACCTGGACTCGGGCACCGGCGCCGTACGTCACGGACAGGACGGCAACGGCCTGGCGATCCTGGCCGGTGTCGCCTCATCCGGGCAGGCCGCCGCCGCGCTGGACCACCTGGCGAAGACCACCGCCCAGCCGTACGGCAACGCGTTCATGGACAACGACACGCTCGTGTCCGACGGGAGCGAGCGGGTCTACGCCTTCACCTCCTACCCCGAGATCCAGGCGCGCTTCCTCACCGGCCGGGCGGACTCCGCGATCGAGGAGATCAAGCGCCTCTACGGCTGGATGACGAACCACGACCCCGGCATCACCGACTGGGAGGGCATCGGCAGCGGCGGCTCCCTGTACGAGGGCGCCTACACCTCCATGGCGCACGGCTGGTCGACCGGCGTCGTGCCGGCGCTCAGCAATGACCTGCTCGGCGCCGTGCCGACCGGACCCGGCTTCGCCACCTGGACGGTGCGGCCGCACCCCGGCTCGGTGACCTGGGCCCGCGGGCAGCTGCCCACCCCGCACGGCGCGCTCCGGGTGACCTGGGTGCAGGGCCGGGGAGCGGCCTTCACCCTCAAGGTCGACGCCCCGTCCGGGACCTCCGGCGACGTCGCCGTGCCGACCGGCGGAAAGCGGGTCACCGTCCGCGTCGACGGCAAGGTCGCCTGGGACGGCGACGCCCCACACGCCCACCGGGCGACGAACGCCGACGGTTACATCACCCTGCACGGCGTCTCCGGCGGCCGTTCGCACACCGTCCAGACGATCGCCGGGTGAGCATCCGAAGCCACGGGCCGGCGCGCTGCGGCGCGTGACAGACCGGCGGTGGGCTCGCGGCCTTGGTGCGCCGCGGGCGCCCGGCCCGGTCTCGAACCCCAGCCCTTCGAATCACTCTCCGCCAAGCACGAGCGAGGTCCCATGCGCCCCTGGAAGCGACGTCATCGTCGTCCGCTCACCGCTGCCGCGTTGCTCACCCTGGCCGTCGCCCCGGCGGCCGTCCCGGCCCAGGCCGGGGCGGCACCCGACGCCGGGTGGGTGGGCACCTGGACCGCGAGCCCCATGGCCCATTCCAGCGACGCCGTCTCGACGAACGGCTTCACCGGCCAGACGGTCCGGGAGGTGCTGCACACGAGCGTCGGCGGGCGGCGGCTGCGGCTCCGCCTGACCAACACCTTCGGCGCCGTGCCGCTGAAGGTCGGCCGCGTCACGGTCGCGCCGCCCGACGGCCCCGGCGGGATCCGGTCCGACCGCGTACGGACGCTGACGTTCGGCGGGGCCGGATCGGTGACGATCCCCGTCGGAGCGCGCACGGTCAGCGACCCGGTGGCGCTGCCGGTCCCCGCCGACGGCGACGTCACCGTCAGCCTCTACCTGCCCTCCGCGACGGGACCGGTCACCTGGCACCGGCAGAGCATGGAGACGACGTACGTGTCCGGCACCGGGGACCACACCGGTGACGCCGACGCCGCTGCGTTCCCCACCCGGCTCGGCTCGTTCTTCTTCGTCGACGGGCTCGACGTGGCCCCGGCCACCGCCCCGCAGGGGGCCGTCGTCACGCTCGGCGACTCGATCACCGATGGCGACCAGTCCACCGTCGACGCGAACAACCGGTACCCGAACTACCTGGCCCGGCGCGAGAACGCGCTCCCGCCCGGCCGGCGGCAGGCGGTGCTGAACGCCGGGATCGGCGCCAACCGGGTGCTCAACGACTCCCGGCTGGGAGGTCCGAAGGCCCTCGACCGGTTCGACCGGGACGTCCTGGGCCAGACCGGCGTCCGCGACGTGATCCTGCTGGAGGGCGTCAACGACATCAACTTCCCGTGGTTCGGGTCCGAGCCGGACGCCCAGCCGACGACCCCGGTGACGGCCGGCCAGATCATCGCCGGGTACGAGCGGCTCATCGACCGGGCGCACCGGCACGGGCTGCGCATCCTCATCGGCACGATGACGCCGGTGCGGGGCTCGTTCTACTACACCGCCGCGGGCGAGGAGGAACGCCAGGTCGTGAACCGCTGGATCCGCGGGCAGCGGCTCGCCGACGGCGTCATCGACTTCGACCGGGTCATGCGTGACCCGGCGGACCCGCAGCGCCTGCTTCCCGCCTACGACAGCGGCGATCACCTGCACCCGGGCGACAGCGGCTACCAGGCCATGGCGGCGGCCGTCCGCCTCGACTGCCTCGGCCCCGGCGCGGGCTCCGCCCGCGGAACCGACTGCACCACGGCTCGCGCCTCCTGACGGCCGGCCGCGCCCGGTTCCGAGCAGGTGCACAACGCCGGATCCCGAACCTTCCCCCTGGAGGAGAACACGATGAGGAATCGCTTCCTCGCGGCCGCCGGCGCGGTGACCATCGCGGCCGCGCTACCGCCCTCCCCCGCGTGGGCCGGGGCGGACCACGCCCCGCTGGCGCCGGCCGGTCTGACCGTCGGCGACCAGACCCGGCCCCTCGACGTCGAGGGCCGTCCGGCCTTCGGCTGGCTGCCCCGCGACGTCGACCCCGGCGAGGTCCAGACCGCGTACCAGATCAAGGTCTCCGAGGGGCGCAAGACCGTCTGGGACAGCGGCAAGGTCGCCTCGTCCCAGGAGTCGTACGTCGCCGGGCCGGGCGACCTGACGCACGGGAGCAGCTTCACCTGGACCGTCCGCACCTGGGACCGCGCGGGCAAGGCGTCGCCCTGGTCCCGGTCCGCCGCCTTCGACACCGGCATCGCGGACGCCGACTGGCAGGCGAGCTGGATCCGCCGCACGACGGCGGAGAAGGACGACTACACCTACGCCCGCAAGGAGTTCACGGTCGGACCCAGCGCGGTCACCCGGGCCCGCGTCTACGTCGCCGCCGGCCAGCAGTACGACCTGCACGTCAACGGGCGGCCGGCCGACCGCGGCGCCGCCTACTCCTACCCCGGCGAGGGCTACTACAAGGCCGTCGACGTCACCGGCCTGCTGACGGCCGGAAGGCCCGCCGCCGTCGGCGCGCTCTACCACTGGTACGGCCCCGGCCAGGGCCGCCCGTCCGGCGAACCCGGCCTGCTCATGCGGGTCGTCGTCGACCACGCCGACGGCACCCGTCAGGTCGTCGTCACCGACGGCTCCTGGAAGGTCACCCGCGCCAACTGGAAGACCACCTCCTACCGCAACGGCGACGGCCGCGACTACATCGAGGACATCGACGGCACCACCGAGCCGATCGGCTGGGACCGGCCCGGCTTCGACGACTCCTCCTGGACCGCGCCGCAGGTCGTCGGCGTCCACCCGGCGGGCGTCTTCACCCACCTGCAGGGCCAGGAGTCCGCGCTCACCCACCGGACGGTGAGCCCGGTCAGGGTCGCCAAGCTGTCATCCGGCGCGGTCGTCGCCGACTTCGGCGAGATCATCCCGGCCGTTCCGGTCGTCCGCTTCCGCGACGGCGCCAAGGGCACGGCCGTCACGATGACCGCCGGCTACCTGCTGAACAGCGACGGCACGGTGTCCAACGCCAAGAAGGACAACCAGGGCACCGACCTGACGTACCGCTACACCGAGCGGGACGGCGACCAGACGGTGCGCTACAACACCTACGAGGGCTTCCGCTATCTCCAGATCGACGCGGACGTGACCGCCGGGGACATCGGCGCGATCGTGCAGCACACCGACGTCCCGTCCCAGGCCCGGCTGCACACCTCGAACAGCGGAGTGGACGCGGCGTACGACCTGATGCGGCGGTCGGCGCTGTACGACTCGCAGGAGCAGTTCCTCGACACCCCGACCCGGGAGAAGGGGCAGTTCCTCGGCGACTCGGTCGACGTCTCCCTCGCCACCATGTCCGGCTGGGGCGAACGCCGCCTCACCCGCAAGGCGATCCGCGAGTTCATCGCCTCGCAGGCCCGCTACTGGCCGGACGGGCGGCTGAACGCCGTCTACCCGAACGGCGACGGCAAGCGCGACATCCCGGACTACACCGAGATGTTCCCGAGCTGGGTGTGGGAGTACTACCTGCAGTCCGGTGACACGTCCACGCTGAGCGCCGCCTACCCGGTCATGAGCGCCGTCGCCGACTACGTCCGCCGCTACGTCGACCCGTCCACCGGCCTCGTCACCAGGCTGGCCGGCGGCTCCGGCTCGTACCTGAACGGCATCGTCGACTGGCCGAACCGCTACGGCTACGACACGGACGCCACCGCCCGTACGACCGTCAACGAGCTCGCGGTCGACCTGCTGAACTCCACCGCCGAGGCGGCCCGGGCGCTCGGCAAGGACGCCTCGGCGTACCGGCGCGACGCCGCGACCCTCACCACCGCGATCAACGGCAGGCTGCGCCGCTCGGACGGCATCTACATCGACGGCCTGGAGGCGGACGGCTCGCCGAGCACGCACGCCTCCCAGATCGCCAACGCCTACGCCGTCGCGTTCGGCCTCACCTCCGACGCCAGGGTGACCGGCTACGTGGCCGGCCTCGGCCTGCGGATGTCGCCGATGACCGTCCACTGGCTGATGGCCGCCCTGGCCGGCCGCCCGGACGCGTTCGTCACCCGGCTCACCGACTCAGGCGACATCGGCTACGCCAAGATCCTGGCCTCCGGCGGCACGTTCACGTGGGAGTCGTGGGAGGCGGACCAGACCGGCGACAGCCTCTCACACGGCTGGGGCGCGTCACCGGTGATCGACGTGCAGCAGACCCTGCTCGGCGTCGCCGTCACCGCCCCGGGCGCCGCGCGGATCCGCGTCCGCCCGCCCGCGTCCGGCCTGACCTCGGCCTCGGGCACGGTTCCGACCCAGCGCGGCGACGTCACGGTGTCCTGGCGGAACGCGAACGGCCGCCTCACCCTGACCGCCGACGTCCCGGTCAACGTCCAGGCCGAGATCGACCTGCCCACCACCGGCAGGGTGAGGGTCTCCGGCGACGCCCGGTACGCCGGGCAGAAGGACGGCCACACGGTGTACGAGACCGGCTCCGGCCACGTGGTGTTCACCGCGGCCGGGTGAGCCCTGGATGAGCGGTGCGGCGTGCCTCGCGGGGCACGCCGCACCCGCGCGTGGCAGGGCCGCCGATCTTCCTCGGCCGGCCGGGAACGGTGTACAACCGGAGGACGGCCACGTCACCGTGGACACGCGCGGCCATCTCCGGGCCGGAGGGCACGCGTCATGAAGGAGGTCCCATGGCTCTTCAGGACACCGGAACCGACACGGACCGTTTCGTCCGCGAGTGGCACGACTGGCATGAAAGGCACGAGTCGGCCCGGGCGGACCGCCACGGGTTCCTCGCGATCACCGGCGTGCACTGGCTGACCGGTGAGCCGGAGCGTTTCGACGACGCGCCGGGCGCCTGGTCGACCGGCCCGGACGGGGTGGTCGTGACGCTGGACGACGGAGAAGAGCTCGTCGTGGACGGCTCGCCGGTGCGCGGCGAGCACCGCTTCGGCGTGCTGGCCGAACGCGGCGGCGCCATCGCCACGTGGGGCGACGCGGTGATCGAGGTGGCCAAGCGCGGCGGGCTCGACATCGTACGGCCACGGCACCCGGACCATCCGCTCCGGACCGGCTATCACGGCACGCCCGCCTACGAACCCGACCCGCGCTGGGTGGTGACGGGCCGCTATGCCACGTTCGACGAACCGCGGCCGACCACGGTCGGCTCCGTGGCCGAGGGACTGCGGCACGTCTACGAAGCGCCGGGCCGGATCGACTTCGAACTGGAGGGCCGGGCGCTGAGCCTCACCGCGTTCCCCGGCCTGCTCGTCCTGTTCACCGATGCGACCGCCGGCGACACCACGTACGCCGCGTGCCGCGAACTGCACGTCGAGGCCCCCGGCGCCGACGGCACGGTGACCCTCGACTTCAACCGGGCCGTCAACCTGCCCTGTGCCTACACCGACTTCGCCACCTGCCCGCTGCCGCCCGCCGAGAACCGGCTGCCGGTCGCCATCACGGCCGGCGAGAAGATCCCGTACGAGCGCGCCCGCTGATCGCGGCGCGCGGGTGGGCCGGTCACCGGACGGTGACCGGCCCTTCGCGTCCGTGTCGTCAACGTCCGCCTGCGAGGTCGTCGCTGTGCCCGGCCTCCAGGCGGGACCACTGCGCGGTGGGGCGCCCGTTCGTACGTGCGTAGGCGTCGGTGATGCGCGGCCGCCCGGCGGGCGAGTCCTCCCACGGCTCCTGCCGCCCGTACACGGTGCGGTCCAGCAGGCCGTAGGTCTGGTCCATCACCTCGACGCCGCGGCCGGTGGTCCAGTAGGTCTCGAAGACCCGCTCGCCCTGCCGCAGGTAGCAGGCCAGCATGAACGGGCCCCGTCCCGCCATCAGCACGCCGAGGGACTCCTCCGCGGAGTACCAGGGCACGTCCCAGCCCATGAAGTCGCGGTAGCGGACGCTCTCCTCGTACGGGCCCTGACAGAACGTCGCGTACGTGACGTCGCGTGCGTGCAGGTAGGACAGCTCGCGGACCTGGCCGTTGAAGAACGTGCAGCCCTCGCACTGCTCGGCGGCCGGCCGGCCGGTGTGCCACATCTGGAAGTAGGCGATCAGCTGCCGGCGACCCTCGAACGTCTCCAGCAGCGTGACCGGACCGTTCGGGCCGATCAGCTCGACGGCGGCGTCGACCTCCACCATCGGCAGCCGCCGACGGGCCGCCGCGATCGCGTCGCCTTCGCGGGTGTGCGCCTTCTCGCGAATCCGCAGAGCGTCCAGTTCGACCTGGTAGCCGGCCCGGTCAATGATCTTGGGGGCCGACGCGGTGGTGTCGGTGTGCATGAGATCTTCCCTTCGTCGGTGGACCTTCGCCCCACCGACGAAGACGGCCGGCCCGGATCGACATCGGCCGCGGAGAACCTCAGAGTTCTTCGAGCCGGCCGGTCAGATAGCGGCGCTCGGCCTCGGTCGGCGCCAGTTCGAGGGCCTCCTCGTACGCCGTCCTCGCCTCATCGGCACGGCCGTCTCGGCGCAGCAGGTCGGCCCGGGTCGCGGGCAGCAGGTGGTAGCCAGCGAGCCGCCCGGACGCCGCGAGCTCGTCGACCAGGGCCAGGCCGGCCGGGACACCGTCCACCATCGCGACCGCCACGGCACGGTTGAGGTCCACGACCGGGGACGGCGCCAGCCGGGCCAGCTCGCCGTACAGGATCGCGATCTGCGGCCAGTCGGTGTGCGCCGCGTCCGGTGCCGTGGCGTGGCAGGCGGCGATCGCGGCCTGCACCTGGTAGGGCCCGGCACGCCGCATGGCCAGCGCCTCGTCGAGCGTCGCCACCCCTTCGGCGACCAGAGTCCGGTCCCACCGGGACCGGTCCTGGTTCTCCAGCGTGACCAGCACGCCGTCCTCGACACGGGTCGCGCGCCGGGCCTCGTGCAGCAGCATCAGCGCGAGCAGCCCGCGCGGCTCGGGTTCGTACGGCATCAACCGCACCAGGACACGGGCCAGCCGGATGGCCTCGGCCGTCAGGGCGCGCCCCGCGTCCTCCCCGTCGTAGCCCCGGTTGAAGATCAGGTAGAGCACCGCGAGCACGGCGGCCAGCCGCCGGGGGAGGAGCTCGGCGGGCGGTACGCGATACGGGATGCCGGCCTCGGCGATCTTGCGCTTGGCCCGGACCAGGCGCTGCGCCATCGCGGGCTCGGCCGTGAGGAGGGCACCGGCGATCTCGGCCGTGCTCAGGCCGGCCAGCGTGCGCAGAGTGAGCGCGACCCGGGCCGGGAACGGCAGCGCCGGATGACAACAGGTGAAGATCAGCCGCAGCCGCTCGTCCGTGATCTCCTCGTGCCGCGGCTCGTCCGGGTCGCGCGCCAGCACCGCGAGCCGGCGCAGCCTGGCCGCGCCGGC
>NZ_JBHLZP010000298.1:0-16856 GCF_042429965.1 Actinoallomurus acaciae | reverse complement strand
GCGCGCGGCCTGGAGGCGCCGGTCGAGCTCGGCGAGCCGCCGGTAGGCCTCGGCGTCGCCCTGGCGTCCGCCATACCAGACGTCGTCGAAGGTCCGTACGCCGGCGGCGAGCTCCTCGGCGTGGTCGGGCAGCGCGGCGCCCGCCTCGGCCGCCAGCTCGTCGGCGGTACGACCGGGGCGGGGTTCGACGATGACGCGTTCTTCGAGGTCGCGGGCGATGGCACGCAGGCGTTCGCGGATGGCCTCGGGCCACTCGCCGGCGGCCGCGTGGCGTTCGGCGGTGGCGCGGTGGTCCTCGGCGGTCGTGTGGGCGTCCTCGAGCAGGCTCGTGCGTTCGGCCGCGTTGCGTCGCAGGTTGCCGAGACGCCACCAGACCGCGGCGGCCACGAGGATCAGCAGCACCACCAGCACGATGAGCGCCGTCCAGCCCCAGCCGCCTCCGGTCTGCTCGCCCGGCGTGTGGCCGAACAGGCTGTTCAGCCAGTCATGGATCTTGTTCAGGATCCGGTCGAGGAACGACGGCTTGTCGCGCTGGTAGATCTGCTTTCGCAGCTCGCGGCGGGCGAGCTCGCGCGCCGCGTCGCGGCCGACGGGCGGTGCGGGGGCGTTGAAGATCACCGTGGCCACCCCGGCGGGGGAGGCGGAGGCGGCATGGGCGCCGTCCACGGGGTGGGGGGACGCCGCACCTTCGGCTGGGGGCCGGAGCCCGCGGCGGTGAGCGGTCCGGGCAGCCACGCGGCGAGCGGGTCCTCCGGCGGTCGCATCTGCAGCTCCAGGTCGAACGCCTCACGCCGCATGCGCCGATCGGCGTACACGATGGCGATCACCCCGGCGTTGAACGGGTTGACCAGCGTGCCGGCGACGATGCGGCCGACCGCGCTCAGGGCCAGCAGGCCGATGAGGAGCCCGCCGGCCGGTGAGGGATGGACGCCCGCCACGATCTCCACCACGACGTTGAACGGCGCCGGGATGACGACGAACTCGGCCAGCACCGTGATCAGCAGGGCGAGGAACAGGACGCCGAACGTGCGCCACCAGCGTCCGCGCACCATCTCCGCGGACCGGCGCAGTGAGGCGATCACGCCACGGCGCTCCATCACGAGGATGGGCGCGGCGAAGGCGAACCAGATGTACGCCGTCACCATCGCCACGAGGGCGACCGGCACCCCGAGGATCCAGGTGACGGCCTGGACGCCGACGGGAGCGTCGCCCGCGACGGCGGCGATCATCGGGGTGAGCGGGATCGCCAGCGCCAGGAACACCGCCGCGACGACGGCCGTGGCCGCGCCGAACAGGCGCCCGAGGCAGGGCCGGACGACGCGCCAGGCGTGGGAGAGCGAGGTCGGGCGGCCCAGCAGCGTCCGCGCCATGACCGGTGCGAGCATCCCGGACAGCAGCAGCACGACGTACGCGGTGAGGAGCAGGCTGCCGGCGGCGATGACGAACGCCCAGCCCACCGACTTCTCGATGGTGCCGGGCGTGATCTCGGTACGGGCCTGGGAGCCGATGAGGAAGTACTGGGCGAGCGTGACGACGACCTCGATGACGGTCGTCATCACCGCGGACATGCCCAGCGTGGCGCGGGGGTTGCGGCGTATGTAGGTGACCGCTCCGTCGAGGATCTCCGAGACGCCGAGCGGGCGCAGCGGGATCTCGGTCTCCAGCTCGGGCTCGTCGTCGACCGGGTCGGGCGCCGGTGGTGCGGGCCGGTCGGCGGGGGGCGTGCCGGAGCCCGGCGTCGCCCAGGCCCCTGGGTCGGTCACCCTGCCCCCTCCGCGCTGTTTCCCCGGTCGATACGGGCCATCCTGCCACGCTGAAGGGGCCCACGTGATCGCGCGAGAGGACTCCCTGGATTCAGGGATCAATGGGGCAAAATGGATGCGTGGCGCCCCTGCGCCGGATCGAGTCCCCCGGCGAACCCGCGGTGACGCCGCCCGGCAGCGGTCCGCCGGGAGAGCCGGTAACGGCGATCGTCATCGCGCGAGGGGTCGCGATATGAGGGATCAGAGGTAACCTTGGCCTGCTTGGGGGGACCGACCTCTTACAACTCCGGCGATGAGGGTACATGAAAGGACGCGTGCTGGTCGTCGACGACGACCTGGCTCTGGCCGAGATGCTCGGCATCGTGCTTCGGGGAGAGGGCTTCGAGCCGTCATTCGTGCACGACGGTGACAAGGCGCTCGAGGCGTTCCGGGAGACCCGTCCCGACCTCGTGCTGCTCGACCTCATGCTTCCCGGCATCGACGGCATCGACGTGTGCCGCCAGATCCGGGCCGAGGCCGGGGTGCCGATCGTGATGCTGACCGCCAAGAGCGACACGGTCGATGTCGTTCTGGGCCTCGAATCGGGTGCCGACGACTACATCGTCAAGCCGTTCAAGCCCAAGGAGCTCGTGGCGCGCGTCCGCGCCCGGCTCCGCCGCACCGACGACCCGACCCCCGAACTGCTGCAGATCGGCGACATCGCGATCGATGTCGCCGGCCACTCGGTCAAGCGGGGCGACCGGCACATCCCGCTCACACCGCTGGAGTTCGACCTGCTGGTGGCGCTCGCGCGCAAGCCGCGCCAGGTCTTCACCCGCGAGGTCCTGCTCGAACAGGTCTGGGGCTACCGCCACGCGGCCGACACCCGGCTCGTCAACGTTCACGTCCAGCGGCTCCGGGCCAAGATCGAAAAAGACCCTGAGCATCCGGAGATCGTGGTCACCGTACGCGGGGTCGGCTACAAGGCCGGCCCGGCCTAGTCCGGCCGTGCGGATCCCCCTGAAGACGTCGGCCCGCCGCGGCCTGCGCGTGATCCGCCGTCTCGCCAGGGCCGCGCTGGGCGCGACGCAGACGCGCTGGCGGAGCTCGATCCGCGTGCGTGTCGTCACGACGACGCTGGTCGTCTCGGCGATCGTCGTGGCGGTGCTCGGGGTGTTCCTGATGCAGCAGATCACCAACGCTCTGCTGGAGGCCAAGGAACGCGCCGCGCTGCCAGCTCGACGACGGCGTCGGCATCGCCCAGGGGCAGCTCGCCACCGGCCCGAGCGATCCGGAGACGCTCAACAACGTGGTGACCACGCTGGCACGCCGCAGCGGCACGGCGGGTCTGTACGAGGTCATCCTCATCGACGACCGTGACCCGGGCATCAACGGCTTCTCCAGCAACGCCATCAAGCCCGACAGCGTGCCCGCCCGTCTGCGGTTCCAGGTCGAGCGGGCGCCGGCCAGCACGCCGTACCGCACGTACGGCCGGCTGAGCTACGACGACGGCACCTCGGTCGGCGGTCTGATCGTCGGCGCCAAGGTCAACGCCTACCAGATCTACTACCTGTTCCCGCTGACCCAGGAGCGGCAGAGCCTCGTGGTCGTGCAGCGCACGCTGTTCGGCGTCGGCGCGGCCCTGATGCTGCTGCTCGCGGCGATCGCCTCCCTGGTGACACGCCAGGTCGTCATCCCCGTACGGCTCGCGGCCCAGTCGGCCGAACGCCTGGCCGCCGGGCGGCTCGAAGAGCGCATGAAGGTCCGCGGCGAGGACGACCTCGCGCGGCTCGCGACCTCGTTCAACGACATGGCCGCGAACCTCCAGGAGAAGATCGTCCAGCTCGAGGAGCTGTCGAAGGTCCAGCGCCAGTTCGTCTCGGACGTCTCCCACGAGCTGCGCACGCCGCTGACGACGATCCGGATCGCCGCCGACGTGCTCTACGAGGCCCGCGAGGAGTTCGACCCGCTGACGTCACGGTCGGCCGAGCTCCTGCAGAGCCAGCTCGAACGCTTCGAGGGCCTGCTGGCCGACCTGCTGGAGATCAGCCGGTACGACGCGGGCGCCGCCACCCTGGACGCCGAGTCGATCGACGTGCGCGAGCTGGTCCTGCGCGCGGTCGGCGACACCGAGGGTCTCGCCGAGCGCAAGGGCAGCAAGATCGTCCAACAGCTCCCGGGCGAGGCGACCATGGCCGAGGTCGACCGCCGCCGCGTCGAGCGCATCCTGCGCAACCTGCTGGTCAACGCGGTCGAGCACGGTGACGGCAAGGACATCGTCGTGAGCGTGGCGGCCGACCGCGACGCGGTGGCCATCGCGGTCCGCGACCACGGATGCGGCCTGCGGCCGGGCGAGGCCCACATGGTCTTCGACCGCTTCTGGCGCGCCGACCCCGCCCGCGCCCGCACCACCGGCGGCACGGGCCTGGGCCTGTCGATCTCCAAGGAGGACGCCCGCCTGCACGGCGGCTGGCTTCAGGCGTGGGGCGAGCCGGACCAGGGCTCGCAGTTCCGCCTGTCGCTGCCGCGGGTGGCGGGCGCCGAACTCCGCGGCTCGCCGCTGCCCCTCGTCCCGCCGGAGGTCGAACTCCGGCGAGCCCCGTACGCCGAACTCAAGCTGGAAGCCGACGCATGAGGCGGGGGCTCGCGGTTGTGACGCTCGTGCTGTGCGCGGTCACGGGATGCGCGAGCGTCCCTTCGGGGAGCCAGGTGGTCGGCGGCCGGGTCACGGGTCACCAGCAGCCGATCGACGACCCGTACGTCCGCGTCATCCCGGTCGGCCCGGGCCGCGACTGGGACCCCGGCAAGATCATCACCGCCTTCCAGGCCGCGTCGGGAAGCTTCGACGGCCCGAACGGCGATCACAAGGTGGCCCGGGAGTACCTGGCCTGCGGAGGATGCTGGCAGCCCGGCATCTCTACGGTGGTCTACGACCGGATGGAACAGACGTCGGTCCAGATCGGCGGCGCGCACGCATCGGTGACCGTCGAGGTCGACCAGCTCGGCAAGATCGGCTCGGACGGCCAGTACATCGCCGACTCGCACCGCTTCAAGGTGACCTACCAGCTCCGCCAGGACGCGCAGAAGCAGTGGCGGATCAGCTGGCTCCCGCCGGAGCTCCTGCTCAGCCGCAACGACGTGGGCCGCGCCTTCCGCACACTCGACCTGTACTTCTTCTCGCCCGACCCCCAGGTCAAGGTCCTGGTGCCGAACCCGGTGTTCATCCCCATGGTCAGCCGGCCGTGGCTGTCGCAGCAGCTCGTGAAGCAGCTGCTCGGCGGCCCGACGACGTGGCTGCGGGGCGCCGCCGTCCGCACCGGTTTTCCCGACGGCACCCAGCTGCGGCGACTGGACATCTCCGGAGGCGTCGCGACGGTCGACCTGAACCGCCAGGCCCGCTCGGGCGATCTGCGGAACATGTCGATCCAGCTGATGTGGACGTTGCGGCAACTGCGAGAGGTCGACCAGCTCAAACTGGAGATCGACGGCAAGCCGATGGACGTGCCGGGCGCCGGCGGCACGGTGCAGTCGGCGAGCGTCTGGGCCGGTTATGACCCCGACGGCCAGGGCGACCCACCGCGAGGCTGGGTGCGCACCGCCGACGGACGGCTGGCCCGGCTCGACTCCTCCGTGCCGCAGGTGCTACTGCCCAAGCTGCACGTGTACCAGCCGGCGGTCTCCTACGACGCACGGCAGGTCGCGGCCGTGAGCAAGTCCGGTGGCACGGTGACGGTGACGGACATGACGACGGGCGCGACCCGGGTCACGCTGCACGCCAAACTTGCGGGCGGCCGGTTCTGCAAGCCGTCGTGGGACCTGCACGGCAATGTCTGGGCGGTCGAGTCGAACTCCCAGGGCTCCCGCCTGTGGGAGATCACCCCCGGCACCACGAAGATCGCCGTCGACGGCTGGACCCTCGCGCCGTACCCGGTCCGGGCCCTGCGCATCTCACGCGACGGCACCCGGGCCGCCGCGATCGTCCAGATGGGCCAGGTCTCCCAGGTACAACTGGGCCGCGTCGACCCGGCACCGACGGGCGGCCTGCAGGCGGAGGGCTTCATCGCGATCAACTCGGACCTGTCGTCCGCCATCGACCTGTCCTGGCGCGACGCCGACCACCTGGCGGTCATCGGCGCGACGGACAGCAACCCGTCGCCGGTGCTCTACGACGTGCCGGTCGGCGGCGGCGCCATCCAGCCGATCATGGGCCCGGGCGCCGACATGAAGGCGGTGGCGGCCTACCCGGGCGCTCCGCTGCTCGTCTCACAGCACGTGTCGAGCCCCCAGCCCCTGGACAACGTGTGCTGGCTGAGCGACAAGTACGGCGAATGGAAGTGCTACGACCGCACCTCCGCCCCGGCCTACCCCGGCTGACACGCGTACTTCCTCAGTAGGCGGAGCTGCCGCGACTGGCTGACGCGCGCTCCTGAGCAGGGGGAGCTGCCTCGGCTGCCAGACGCGCGCTCCTGAGCGCCCGAACCGTCTCGGTCGGCAGGCGTGTGCTCCGTGGCTGGTTGAGTTGTTTTGTTTGGTGGGGTGTGCCTCCTGAGTGCTGTTCTGGCGGGCGGGGGTGTTCTTCTGGGTGGGTCTGCTTTGATCGGTGGACGTGTGTTGCGTGAGTGGTTGGTTTGTCTTGGTTGGTGGG
Organism: Actinoallomurus acaciae; assembly: GCF_042429965.1. Classification (NCBI taxonomy): domain Bacteria; kingdom Bacillati; phylum Actinomycetota; class Actinomycetes; order Streptosporangiales; family Thermomonosporaceae; genus Actinoallomurus; species Actinoallomurus acaciae. Next base: position 10,469 of record NZ_JBHLZP010000298.1, on the reverse strand, counting down.
GCGCTTCGTTGAGCAGTCGCACGTCTTGGCAGGCGCGCGTGTTCTTGTGGGGGTGGCTTGCCTTGGTCGGTGGGCGTGTGTTTCGTGGGTGGTTGGGCTGCCTTGGTCGGTGGGGTTTCGTGGGTGGTTGGGCTGCCTTGGTCGGTGGGCGTGTGTTTCGTGGGTGGTTGGGCTGCCTTGGTCGGTGGGCATGTGCTTCGTAGGTGGTTGGGTTGCCTCGGTCGGCGGGAGCGCGCCTCCTGAGCGGGTCGGGTTGCCTCGGCTGGCGGGGCGTACTTTCTTGAGCGGTCCACCGCCCAGGCTGTGGCGGGCTGTGGCGCGCGTGTTTCCTGAGCGGTAGGCCTTCCCCGTCTGGCTCACGTGCTTCTTGGGGTATGCGTGTCTCGGTTGGCGGGCGTGGTCTTTTCAGCGGTCCTCGGTCCTCGGTCCTCCCTCGGTCCGCCTGCCTTGGCTGGCGCGCGTGCTCTTCTGAGCGGTGAGTGGTCGGTCTACCTCGGTTGGTCTCCCCTTCCTCCTGAGTGGCGTTGTGTCGCCGCGATCACGGCGCATGCCGGTACTTCGGCGCCGGCCTCGCGTAAGGCTCGGGCCGCCTCGGCGAGGGTCGCGCCTGTGGTGATCACATCGTCCACGATGATCACTCGCCATCCCCGCAGGTCCAGGCGAGACTGCATGGCTCCGGTGAGGTTCAGGACGCGATCCGTGGCGGTCAGGCCGGCCTGGTCCGCCACGCGGCGCCGATGGTGTAGAGCCCGCACGCATACGACCCTCGCTCCTGCGACAGGGTGGCCCCTCGCCCCGCTGGCGGGGCGGCCGTTCCCTGCCCGATCGCCGGGGCCGTTCGCGGCCCGACCGCCAGGGTCGCCGCCCCTCGCCCGGCCGCGGGGGTGGTCGTCCCTCGCCGGGTCGCCAGTGCGGCCATCCCCCGATCGGTCGGCGGGGTGGCTGTCTCTCGTTCGGTCGGCGGGGTGGTCTCTCGCCCCATTGGTGGGGTGGTTCATCGCGCGATCGGCAGAGTGGTCTTCCCCCGCTCGGCCGTCAGGGTGGGCGTCCCTCGCATGATCCGCAGGGTGGGGGTCTCTCGCATGATCCGCAGGGTGGGGGTCTCTCGCATGATCTGCAGCGTGGGCGTCCCTTGCTTGGGTGGCAGGGTGGGGGGCTCTTGTCCGGTCGGCAGGGTCGGGGGCCCTCGTCTGGTCGGCGGGGTGGGGGTTGCCCGTCAGGTTGGCAAGGTGGGCGTCGGGGCGGTCCGTCTCGTGCTTCGGCTGCCTCGTGGCTTGTCTTGTGGCCTCTCTTGCCGCCTCTTCGGCGATGCGCAGGGTCGGGTCATGGCCCCGTCGCCGTACCGACGCCCTTGAGGAGGGCACAGGGACGATGAGCGCGGGCCCGCCGGGGTCGGCGGCCGTCATCGCGGCGCGGGCTAGGGCGACGCCCAGAGGGCGTGCCAGGCCCGACAGGCCGCGTTCCTTGTGCGCGATGATCAGTCGGCGGACCGGGCCGGCGTACGGCGCGATGGCGAAGGGGGGCGGCAGGCCTGCCGGGAGGGGGCTGGGCAGGCACAGCCGGGCGGGGGCGGCGAGGTGGTCTTCGCAGGCTCGGCACACGAGCCCGCCGGGCCCTCCGCAGCCCGCGCACGGCTGGGGAAGGAGCAGGTCAAGGGCTGCGGTGAGAAGCTTCATGTCTGCCGAGCCTGCCGGGTCCCCTGGTGAGACACCAGCCCCGTCCACACCCTGTGGAAAACTCTCCGCCGAGTCCGCCGAGTCCGCCGAGTCCGCCGAGTCGCTGGGTCCGCTGGGTCCGCCGATACCCGGCCCGAGAGCCCGGCCCTAGGTCTGTCTCAAGGTCCCCTTTCGTAGCGAGCGGTGTCCGGGGGCCGTGTCGCAAGGCGGTCGTAAGGCGGAGGTAGGGAGTCGGCCTGGTTTGGCTGGCGACCTTTCCCGGGGTCCCTGCGGGAGCGTGTCGGGCGGCGGAGTCGTTCGGCACGGTTTCGTGGGATGGGGGCGGCAACGCGGCGAGGCGTCGCCTGGGCGCCGCGCAGCGGACAGCGGGACCTTGAGACAGGCCCGAGACGCAGATCGCGCCGCGTTCCGAGCCGTTCGCCGACCGGCCGGTGGCCCTGCAGGACGGAAGATCACAGCGGGACCGCCCAAAGACTCCCAGGACGACGACACGCCGAAGCCCGATGTGCCGCCATCTCACCGGATGTGGCTACCGGCGGTAGTGGTTTATTGCCTGTCCGTCGTACGGGCGGCGGATACGGCGCGCGATCGGGTACTCGCGTCGAGCGAGATCGGCACCGGCCGTCCCAGGGCATCGTGCAGGTGGTGGCCGTGCCGACCGGACGAAGGCTCCGCCGTCTCCGTAACGCCCGGTGCGACGCGCCGGGCGGCCGAAATCCCGGACGGCGATGACTATCCGTGGTTTTTCTCGGGGTCCCCACCTGACATTCATGGCGTAAGGGGTTAGCGTTCCTGACATGACACCCGCCCGGGTCCGTGGTTGCGCCGAGTCTCAACCGGCCCGGCAAGCCGATGCCAGCCGCAGGCGAAACGGCCCACGTAAGGCGACTTCTCGTCGACCGATCACGGTGCGGCTTAGAGGTAAGACCTGCCCCGCCGGGGGATCAGATGTCCTCCGGACCGGGAGAAGGGCAGTAGTGGCGAGAGCGCCGCGAGACCCTCAGCAGGCGGATGTGGGGACGAAGACCAGGTCGGCCGGGCGGGTGTTTCCTCTGCGTCGCGGAAACCGAGGTGTGGAGACAGTGAGTGTTGAGCCCGGCTGCCCCGTGCCGGGTGGTCTTGAATACCGGGAGGAGGGGGGTCCCCTATGGACATCATCGTGAAGGGGCGTCACACGGACGTCAACGATCGGTTCCGTCGTCATGTGGACACCAAACTCGCCAAGGTGGAGAAGCTGGATCCCAAGGTCATCCGGGTTGACGTGGAGGTCTCCGAAGAACACAACCCCCGCCAGGCGGACACCCGTGAGCGGATCGAGCTCACCATCGTCTCCCGTGGCCCCGTGATCAGAGCCGAGGCCGCGGCCGACGACCGCTACGCCGCGCTCGACATGGCCCTCGGCAAGCTGGAGAACCGCCTGCGCCGCGTGTGCGACCGCCGCAAGGTCCACCACGGCACCCACGGTCGCGCCCGGCTCGCGGACGCGCTCGCGCCGGAGGTCGAGGCGCTCCCGGACGTACCCGGGCCGACGTCGGCGCAGGCCGAAGAGCCCGTACCTCCATCGGAGGGCGACGCGTACGCGCAGGCCGAGGGCATCGTGCCGATCGCGATGGAAGGCGACGGTCCGGTCGTTCTGCGGGAAAAGGCGCATAAAGCGGATCCGATGACCATTGACCAGGCACTATTCGAGATGGAACTGGTCGGACACGATTTCTATCTCTTCCGTGACAAGGAGAGCGGCCGTCCGAGTGTCGTTTACCGGCGACGGGGCTGGGATTATGGAGTGATCCGTCTTATCGAGGAGTGACGCCGCGCTTGCGCGGCGCCATCGCCTCGACCAATCTGGTCCCAGGCGGTTCCGACGAGGGAGCGCCTGGGACCACACGTCTCACCCCCGCGAACACGCCCCCATGGGCCGGCGCACCGTTTGGAGGAGGAGTTGAGCGAGGCTCCGCAGACTCGTGACCCCGCGTCCGGTGACCCCATCCGCGTCCTCATCGTCGACGACCACGCGCTGTTCCGCCGTGGCCTCGAGATGGTCCTCGACGACGAGGACGGCGTCGAGGTCGTCGGCCAGTGCGGCGACGGCCAAGAGGCCGTGGAACAGGTGGGCGACCTCGTCCCGGACGTCGTGCTCATGGACATCCGGATGCCGCGCCGCGGCGGCATCGAGGCGTGCACGGCCATCAAGGACCAGGTGCCCAGCGTCAAGATCGTGATGCTGACCATCAGCGACGAGGAGGAGGATCTCTTCGAGGCGATCAAGGCGGGCGCCACCGGCTACCTGCTGAAGGACGTCTCGATCGACGAGGTCGCCGACGTCGTGCGCGCGGTGCACGACGGCCAGTCGTTCATCAGCCCGTCGATGGCCTCGAAGCTGATCACCGAGTTCGCGGCCATGGCCAAGCGCGGCGACGAGCGTCAGCAGCAGGTGCCCGCGCCGAAGCTGACCGATCGCGAGATGGAGGTCCTGCGCCTGGTCGCGCGGGGGCTCGGCAACCGCGAGATCGCCAAAGAGCTGTTCATTTCGGAGAACACCGTCAAGAACCACATCCGGAACATCCTGGAGAAACTCCAGCTGCATTCCCGGATGGAGGCCGTCGTCTACGCGGTGCGGGAGAAACTGCTCGAAATCAGCTGAGTCCTAGTTCAAGGCGGCGGCCAGCGGTGCGGCGAGGGCCGGCGGGTCGATGCGTTCGACGCGGACCGCGTCGCAGCCCACCCATTCGGCCGCCTCGCGCAGAGCCTCGGCCAGATGCGCGATCGCGCGTTCGGCCTTGCCCGGCGTGTTCGCCGCCGCCGGCTCCACGGACGCCTTGCGGGCGATCAGCGTCGTGCCCTCGCGGGCCGGGTCGACGCGGCCGATCAGGCGCCCGCCGGCCAGCACGGGCATCGTGAAGTAGCCGTGCACGCGCTTCGCCTTCGGGACGTACGCCTCCAGGCGGTGGTCGAAGGCGAACATCCGCTGGGTGCGCTTGCGATCCCACACCAGCGAGTCGAACGGGGACAGCAGCGTCGTACGGTGGCGCCCGCGTGGCACCTCGGCCAGGGCCTCCGGATGGGCCCAGGCGGTGCTCCAGCCGCCGACCTCCACCGGCACCAGGCCGGTCGCGCCGATCACCGCGTCGACCTGCTCACCCCGGACCCGGACGTAGTCGGCCAGGTCCGCCCGCGTCGCGACGCCCAGCGCGCGGCCCGCGCGGGCGACCAGGGTGGCGACGCACTCTTCGTCCGACAGGTCCTGCTCGCGCAGCTCCGCCGGGATCGCCCGCTCCGCCAGGTCGTACACCCGGCGCCAGCCGACCCGCCGGGTGCAGACCACCTCACCGGTCGCCAGGAGGTACTCCGCGGCGATCTTGTGGTCCGTACGGTCGAACCACTCGCCGCCCTTCTTCGCGCCGCCGAGCCCCGTCGCCGTGAGCGGGCCGTCGGAACGGAGGCGGGCCAGCACCTCCTTGCACGCCTCCTCGGGCGTACGGTGCCAGTGGCGGCCCCTGTGCAGGTAGTCGCGGCGCCGGAAGGCGTACAGCGGCCAGTCCTCGATCGGCAGCACGCAGGCGGCGTGCGACCAGTATTCGAAGGCGGCCGTGCCGTTCCAGTAGGCGCGCTCGACGCTGGAGCGGCCGACGGCGCCCAGGCGCGCGTAGGCGACCAGCTCGTGGGAGCGCGCCAGGACCGAGATGGTGTCGAGCTGCACCGCCCCGAGATGGCGGAGCGCGCCGAGGGCACGCCGGGCACCGGGGTCGCCGCGCAGGCCACCGCCCCGATGCGTGGTCGCGACACGCCCGAGGAGACCTTGGGCGTGAAGTTGAATCCGGCGTGCCTGCTCGGGGGTGAGCTCTACGGGAGGCATGGGCCGATGTTACGGACCACCACCGACAGGATCAGGGGAGGAGGATCAGCCGTGCGGCTTGGTCGTGGCCGGGTCGGTGGCCGTTTCCGGCCCGCTCAGCTCGCCACGGACACCGGCGAGCTCGGAGTGGTGGCGTTCTTCGGGCGCCTGCCGGGGACCGTCCATGATGACGTCGTCGAAGATGTGCACGGCCGCGGCGATCAGGCCGCCGACCACGACGAGTCCGGCGCCGACCCAGAACATCCACCACCTCGGGTGCGGCACCAGCGCGACGCCCCCCACGCCGAAGCCGATCCAGATCACGATGACCGCCAGCCATGAGCTGGCACGGCCGGCGTGTGAATTGTGGGCCATTCATCCCTCCCCGCGGGTTACGCGCTTCAGTTCGGTGCGGACGACCGGTCGCGAGCCCGCCGCTCCCAGTTTTTTTACACGATCGCTTGGCACGATCATGGCGAACCCTGACCCGGTCGCGGGCATCACCGGTCTCGTGATAGTGACGGTTGTCCCGCTGTACGGTTGGACTCGCCTACGATGACACCGTACGGGTCGTGTGCGCGCGCCTCCGACACGACCCCCGGCGATACCACGAACGCTGCGAGGAGCTCCCGAGAGTGCCAGTAGTCATCGACAAGATCCTTCGCGCCGGCGAAGGCAAAGTTCTGCGTAAGCTCAAGCGGATCGCCGACCAGGTCAACTCCATCGAGGAAGACTTCGTCGACATGAGCGACGCCGAGTTGCGCGCGCTCACCGAGACCTACAAGGAGCGCCTCGCCGACGGCGAGAGCCTCGACGATCTGCTTCCCGAGGCGTTCGCCACGGCCCGTGAGGCCGCCAAGCGGACGCTGGGCCAGCGCCACTTCGACGTGCAGGTCATGGGCGGGGCCGCGCTCCACATGGGCAACATCGCCGAGATGCGCACCGGTGAGGGCAAGACCCTGACCTGTGTGCTTCCGGCGTACCTCAACGCCCTCGCCGGCGAGGGCGTGCACGTGGTCACCGTCAACGACTACCTCGCCAAGCGCGACGCCGAGTGGATGGGCCGGGTCCACCAGTTCCTCGGCCTCGAGGTCGGTGTGATCCTGGCCGACATGACGCCGGAGGACCGCCGCAAGGCGTACGCCGCCGACGTCACGTACGGCACCAACAACGAGTTCGGCTTCGACTACCTGCGCGACAACATGGCCTGGAGCCTCGACGAGTGCGTCCAGCGCGGCCACAACTTCGCGATCGTGGACGAGGTCGACTCCATCCTCATCGACGAGGCCCGTACGCCGCTGATCATCTCCGGCCCCGCCGAGCAGAACTCCAAGTGGTACGTCGAGTTCGCCAAGATCGTGCCGCGGCTCAAGCGCGCCAGCGACGGCCCCGAGGGCGAGGACGGCGACTACCAGGTCGACGAGAAGAAGCGCACCGTCGGCATCCTGGAGTCCGGCGTCGAGAAGGTCGAGGACTGGCTCGGCATCGACAACCTGTACGACTCGGTCAACACGCCGCTGGTCAGCTTCCTGAACAACGCGCTGAAGGCCAAGGAGCTGTACAAGAAGGACAAGGACTACATCGTCAACGCGGGCGAGGTCCTGATCGTCGACGAGTTCACCGGGCGCATCCTGCACGGCCGTCGCTACAACGAGGGCATGCACCAGGCCATCGAGGCCAAGGAAGGCGTGACGATCAAGGACGAGAACCAGACGCTCGCCACGATCACGCTGCAGAACTTCTTCCGCCTCTACGACAAGCTCGGCGGCATGACCGGCACCGCCCAGACCGAGGCGGCCGAGTTCAACAAGATCTACAAGCTCGGGGTCATCCCGATCCCGACCAACAAGCCGATGATCCGCAAGGACGTCTCCGACGTCGTCTACAAGACCGAGCAGGCCAAGTTCGAGGCCGTGGTCGAGGACATCAAGGAGAAGCACGACAAGGGCCAGCCGGTCCTGGTCGGCACGACCTCGGTGGAAAAGTCCGAAAAGCTCTCGCGGATGCTCAAGCGCCGCGGCGTCCCGCACGAGGTGCTGAACGCCAAGTACCACGAGAAGGAAGCGCTGATCGTCGCCGAGGCGGGCCGCAAGGGCGCCGTCACGGTCGCCACCAACATGGCCGGTCGTGGCACCGACATCATGCTCGGCGGCAACCCCGACCACCTCGCCGACCAGGCGCTCCACGCGCAGGGCCTGTCCCCGCTGGAGACCCCGGAGGAGTACGAGAAGGCCTGGCCGGAGGCGATCGAGAAGGCCAAGCAGGCGGTCAAGGAGGAGCACGAGGAGGTCACCGAGTCCGGCGGCCTGTACGTCCTCGCCACCGAACGCCACGAGTCGCGGCGCATCGACAACCAGCTGCGCGGTCGTTCCGGCCGCCAGGGCGACCCGGGCGAGTCGCGGTTCTACCTCTCGCTCGAGGACGACCTGATGCGGCTGTTCAACTCCGCCCGCGTCGAGGCGATCATGACCCGCCTCAACATCCCGGACGACGTGCCGATCGAGTCGAAGATCGTCTCGAACGCCATCCGGTCCGCCCAGCACCAGGTGGAGCAGCAGAACTTCGAGATCCGCAAGAACGTCCTCAAGTACGACGAGGTCCTCAACCGCCAGCGCAAGGTGATCTACGCCGAGCGCCGCAAGGTCCTTGAGGGCGCCGACCTGCACGAGCAGATCGTCCACATGATCGACGAGGTCGTCGCGGGCTACGTCACGGCGGCCACCGCCGAGGGCTTCCCCGAAGAGTGGGACCTCGACAAGCTGTGGAAGGCGTTCAAGCAGCTCTACCCGATCTCGATCAGCTCCGACGACCTGGTCGAGGAGGAGGGCGGCCAGTCCGGCCTGACCGCCGAGCTGCTCACCGAGAAGATCACCGAGGACGCCCAGGAGGCGTACGCCAAGCGCGAGGAGGAGCTCGGCGGCGAGGTCCTGCGCGAGCTGGAGCGGCGCGTCGTCCTGTCGGTCCTCGACCGCAAGTGGCGCGAGCACCTGTACGAGATGGACTACCTCCAGGAGGGCATCGGCCTGCGCGCGATGGCCCAGCGTGACCCGCTGGTCGAGTACCAGCGCGAGGGTTACGACATGTTCACCGCGATGCTCGAGGGCATCAAGGAGGAGTCGGTCGGCTACCTGTTCAACCTCGAGGTCGAGATCGCCGAGGAGGACCAGTCCGCCGTCGCGGGTGTCGGCGCGGCTCCGGTCGAGCTCGTCGACACGGCCGAGGAAGAGCCGGAGGACGAGGCCCCGGAGATCGTCGCCAAGGGCCTCGACGAGGGCAGCCGGCCGCAGAGCCTGAGCTACAGCGCGCCGAAGGTCGACGGTGAGGGCGGCGTCGAGACCCACACCGAAGAGGCGGAGGACGACGTCTACGCGGACGTCTCGCGCAACGACCCGTGCCCGTGCGGCTCGGGCAAGAAGTTCAAGCGCTGCCACGGCGACCCGCGCAAGAACTGACGCAGGACGGCACACGAACGGCCCCGGGCGGATGCTCGCGTTCTAGCGGTCCCCGCAACACCTTGGATTTCAAGGTGTTGCGGGGACCGTGGTTTCTGGGGAGTTGCGGGCGAGGTTCTTGGAGGCTTTGGATCGGGAGGCGGGCAGTATCTCGGGTGCTGCTCGTGCTGTCGGGGTGAGCCGGGCGACGGCGTTCGGGTGGGCTCGTAAGGCTGGCGTGCGGGGTCGAGGCAAGTCAGGCACGAAGGGGCACCCGGGGCGGGCGGTGTACGACGGGTTGAGGGCGGCCGGTGTGCGGCGGCGGGACGCTGCGGCGCAGGTCGGAGTGAACGTGCGCACTGCGCGGGACTGGGACCGGGGGATCCGCAAGATCGGTAACGCGCGGCTCCACGCGGATGGCCGTCGGATCGACTACAAGACGGGTGTGATCACCTGCGCCGATACCTCGACCTCGCCGGCCGTCTCGGCGTTGGAGGCGGACCTGCATCCGCGGTTCTTGACGCTTTTGGAGCGGGAGCAGATCGCGGACCTGCACCGTCAGGGTGCCTCGCTGCGCGTGATCGGCCGCGAGCTGGGGCGGTCGGCGTCCACGATCAAGTGTGAGATCGACAACCGATCCGTCGAGGGTGTCTACCGCCCCTACCGGGCGCACCGGGCGTGGGTGAAGGCCCGCTCACGACCCAAGGAAAGCAAGCTCGCCAAGGATGGCCCGCTGCGCGACTACGTCGCTGCCAAGCTGGCCGTGCGCTGGTCGCCCGAGCAGATCTGTCACGCTCTGATCAGGGAGTTCCCGGGCGAGCAAAGCATGCGGGTGAGTGTGGAGACGATCTACCAGGCGATCTACGTCCAGGCTCGTGGCGGCCTCAAACGAGAGGTCCTGGCGGCCCTGCGCACCGGACGCACCCGCCGCAAGCCGCACCAGGCTCCTAACGAGCGCACGCGGCGGTTCGTCGAGGAGATGGTGATGATCGCCGAGCGGCCACCCCAGATCGAGGACCGGGCCGTGCCCGGGCACTGGGAAGGCGACCTGATCGTCGGCACCCGCAGCGAGTCCGCGATCGTGACCCTGGTCGAACGCTCGAGTCGGTACGTGATGCTCGGGCACCTGCCCGGCGGGCACACCGCCGAGGAAGTCCGCGACGTGCTCGTGCCCTTGATCGGTTCACTGCCCGAACACCTGCGCGGCTCGCTGACCTGGGACCAGGGCTGTGAGATGGCAGCACACAAACAGTTCTCCGTGGCCACCGGCGTGCCGGTCTACTTCTGCGACCCGCACTCACCCTGGCAGCGCGGCAGCAACGAGAACACCAACGGGCTGCTGCGCCAGTACTTCCCCAAAGGCACGGACCTGTCGGTCCACAGGCCCCAGGACCTCGAACACATCGCCCAGGAACTCAACGGCCGACCACGCAAAACACTCGGCTGGGAAACCCCAGCCGAGCGCCTGCGTGATCTACTGACAGCCACATAGACCATCAGGTGTTGCGAGGACCCCTGGAATCCGCCATC